>JAFQMR010000037.1 GCA_017396175.1 Clostridia bacterium | reverse complement strand
TAGACACCCTTAGGGGAAACCGCCAATCGGCGGGGATCGCTTTACGATCCGTGCCCTTCAGGGCACACCTTCATTTTTCACTATTCACTTTTCACTCTTCACTCTTCACTGTCCTTCAATCCCCTCCGTCTGCTTTGCGGCGGTGCACTTGACAAGGGTTGGCACGGCTTCTATAATGAAAACAAAGAGGTGACGGTTTATGAACATCCTGATAAAGCGAGTATCAAGCATCCTCTGCACGGCGGCGTTGCTGTTTGCCGCGGTTCCGTTTTCCCTTGTGTATGCCGCTGTCGCGGACTTTGAATATTTTATTACCGACGGCGAAGCGCGGATCGTCGCGTACCACGGATCGGATACATCCATTAAGATCCCATCTTCGCTCGGCGGATGTCCCGTCAGAAGAATTGAAAACTACGCCTTTACACACTCAGCTCTCGAAAGCGTAACGATTCCCGACACGGTCCGAAGCATCGGGTTAGAAGCGTTTATCAACTCCGCGTCGCTCCGAAGCGTGTCGATCCCGGAAGGCGTGACAAGCATCGGCGACAAAGCGTTTGCGGGGTGCGTGTCGCTTGAGAGCATTGTGCTTCCCGACAGCCTGATTGATATCGGCACGGCGATGTTCGACACCTGCAGCTCGCTGGAGAGTGCGGTGCTTCCCAAGGGGATGACGGCCGTTCCGCCGTCGATGTTTTGCAGGTGCGAAGCCTTGCAGACGGTCCTTCTCCCGCAGGGACTGATCGCCATCGGCGATCATGCGTTTGAGCGTTGTAAGGCGCTGGCCGCGATACAGATCCCCGACGGCGTGGAACAGATCGGCGGCTTTGCGTTTGCGTCCGGCGGACTGGAAAGCGTGAAGATCCCCGACAGCGTGACAAGTATCGGTGAGCACGCATTTTATAATTGCGATTCTCTTACAAGCATCGAGCTTTCGAAGGGCCTGACACGGCTGGAGACGTATGTGCTTTGCGAGTGCGATGCGCTGGAATACGCAGAGGTGCCCATCGGTGTCACAAGCATCGGCCGCCACGCATTTTCGTACAGCGATTCCCTTCGCGGCGTGTCGCTTCCCGTCGGTTTAAAGACCATTGAGGACCGCGCCTTCGAGGAATGCTGGTCACTGCGGAGTATGGTACTGCCCACAGGACTGGAAACCATCGGAACCTGTGCGTTTTCCGGCTGTTCGGCGATGGAAAGCCTCGTGATCCCGTCGACCGTCAACTATATCGGGCACGATGCGTTTATCGGGTGCAGCTCGCTGAAAGCGGTGCATATTGCGAGCCTGTCCAAGTGGTGCGGCATCACCTTTGCGACGGAATTCAGCAATCCGATGCGGTACGGTGACCGTTTATACGTCAACGGCGAACCCTTGCGGGAGCTGGTGATCCCCGCCGATGTGACGGCGATCACGCCGTCGGCTTTCCGCGGATGCCGCACGGTGGAGCGGGTGGTGATCCCCGAAGGCGTGACGACGCTGGGGGCTGATCTGTTCAACAGCTGTGAAGCACTCGAAACGGTGGTGATCCCGCAGAGCGTGACCTCCATCGACAGCACGGCGTTTGCGTGGTGTACATCACTGAAAACGGTGATCTACGGCGGCAACGAAGCGGCGTGGGAGGCGATCCTCGCCGAGACGGATAACCGCTATCTGCAGGAGGCCCGCTATTTCTGTAATGCGACAAGCGTCGCCTTCTTCGGGGCGTACACCTACGGCGTGCAGGCGGGCGGCACGGCAACCGTTCTGGCTTACAGCGGCGAGGGGGAGGAGTTGATCCTGCCGGCCGTGATGAACGGGTATCCCGTGACAGCGGTTCAAAGCGGTGTGTTCCGCGAGCTGACCGCACTTCGTGATGTGTACTACGCGGGGGATGCCTCGCAGTGGGAAGCGATCGCGATCGGTGACGACAATACACCGTTGACCGACGCGCGTCTCCACTGCGGCACAAACGGCGCACATTGGGAGGTGAGCGATACCGTTTACGACAGCACCTGCACCGAGCCGGGTGAAGAAACGATCGTTTGCGCCTGCGGTTATACCGATACGCGCCCGATCCCTTCTCTCGGGCACCGTTACACGGCGTTGGAGACGGTGACACCGACCTGCACGTCGGAGGGCTATACCGTGTATCAGTGCGACGAGTGCGACGATATCATAACCGATGACGTTTTGGCACCCGCGCACAGCTTTCGGGATAACGTCTGCATCCATTGCCGCAAGGCAGTCGATCGGTGTCTGACCTCCCTGCACGATTACGAGAGCTATACAGACGAAGAATGGTGGGTGCGCCAGAGCGGGGCTTCCGAGATCGCACTGACCTTTGCGCAGGAGACCGAGACGGAGGAGGACTATGATGTGATCCGCCTATACGACGGCGAGGGAACATGCGTCGGAGAATACAGCGGTACGGCGCTCGCAGGGCAGACGGTCACCGTGAGCGGCGACACGGCGAGGATCCTCTTTACCTCGGACGGCGGGACGGAATATTACGGCTTTGCGGTCGTGGACGTATCCCCGTCGCTGTCGGTCGAGACGGGCGATATGTCGGGGGACGGCACGCTGAATATGATGGATGCCCTGCTGTTGTTCGGCGGCGTGAACGGCGGACGACAGCTTACCCCCGAGCAGGAAGCGGTCGCGGACGTGAGCGGCGACGGGGTGCTGAATATGATGGACGCGCTGTTGCTGTTCAAGCAGGTGTCGGGCGCGTAAAGACGACGCGGTTTTCACGTTCCCCACCGTGTTTTTCATAATTTCCACCGAATTTTGCACAAAAGCGTGCGGTTAGCCTAGGCGAACCGCACGCTTTCTTGTTTATACTGCACAAAAAGCAACACACTTTGTGATTCTTTTGACGAAATACGGAAAAAGATGCCCTGCGGCATTGCAAAACGGCGAAAAATAAGGTACAATGAAGTATGATACAAGGGTGGGGTATTCTGCGCCTTTTTACTCTTGCCATCACAATTCCAAAAAAGGAGGAACCGCTCTATGCAAAAGAAAAGAAGCTCGCTCCCGTTCAAGGGAACTCCTGAGCAAGAGGCCAAGCTCAAAGCGATCATCGACGAGCACAAGCACGACGCCAGCTACCTGATGAAGGTTATGCAGGAAGCGCAGGATATTTACGGTTATCTGCCGTTTGAGGTGCAGGAAATGATCGCCGAAGGCATGGGCGTTTCGGTCGAGAAGGTGTACGGCGTTGCGACGTTCTACGCGCAGTTCTCGCTGTCCCCGAAGGGCGAGTACAACATCTCGGTCTGCCTCGGTACCGCTTGCTACGTCAAGGGCTCGGGCGATATCTTCAACAAGCTCTCCGAGCAGCTCGGCATCGGTGCGGACGAGTGCACCGCGGACGGTCGCTTCTCTCTGACGGCTTGCCGTTGCATCGGTGCTTGCGGTCTGGCCCCTGTTCTGACCGTGAACGAGGACGTGTACGGCCGTCTGACGGCGGACGATGTCGCCGACATTCTTGCCAAATACGGCGCATAAGAAAAGGAACGAAAGCGTATGAGAATTCGTCAGATCCAAGAAGTGCTGGAGGCGGAGCTGATCGTCGGCGAGGGCACCCTCGACAAGGACGTGCATTCCGCTTGCGGCAGTGACATGATGAGCGATGTATTGGCGTATGTGAAGGATCAGGCCGTGTTGCTCACGGGCCTTGTGAACGCACAGGTCATCCGTACCGCGCAGATGATGGATATGATCTGCATCGTGTTTGTTCGCTCGAAGCAGCCGACCGAGGATATGATCGAGCTGGCGGCGGAGGCGGGGATCACGCTGATGTCCACCGAGAAGCGGATGTATGAGGCGTGCGGTCTGCTGTATACCGCCGGACTCGGAAACGGAGTGATCGCATGAGTGAAGAGACGCTCTGCTTCCACTTTGATGTAGACGGCGACGATTTCACGTCGGCGGGCCAGGCATCGGTGCAGGTCAAAAAGCTCCTGCGCGAGCTCGGCGTCAGCCCCGAGGTGATCCGTCGGGTGTCCATCGCGATGTACGAGGGCGAGATCAATATGGTCATTCACGCGGGCGGCGGCAAGGCCGACGTGCTGGTGGATGAAACAAGCATTGTGATCATCCTCACCGACGAGGGCCCCGGTATCCCGAACATCAAACAGGCGATGCAGGAAGGCTATTCCACCGCGCCCGACAACGTGCGTTCGCTCGGTTTCGGTGCGGGTATGGGACTTCCGAACATGAAGCGCTATACCGATCACATGGAGATCGAATCCGCGCCCGGCAAGGGCACCACCATTAAAATGACGGTGGAGCTCTGAACGGCGGGGAACAGTTTGGTTAACAGAGGTATCAGGACAGATGAATAGGTACGAACATTCCGTTTGCCTGGATGTTTCGAAGTGCAACGGGTGTACCACGTGTTTAAAGCATTGTCCGACCGAGGCGATCCGTATCCGCGATAAACACGCGGTCATCAATGCGGATCGGTGCATCGACTGCGGTCAATGCATACGGGTGTGCCCGAACCAGGCAAAAAAGGCGAATTACAAAAAGCTGGAGGCGATGGATCGCTTCCGTTGGAAGATCGCGCTGCCCGCGCCTTCGTTATACGGTCAGTTTGAGAACCTCGGAGACGTGGACTATGTGCTGCAGGGGCTTCTGGACATCGGCTTTGACGATGTGTTTGAGGTGTCGGCGGCCGCGGAGCTTGTGTCGGCGTATACGCGCCGTTACATCCGACGCGAAGGTGTCAAGCGTCCCATCATCAGCTCAGCTTGCCCGGCGGTGGTGCGGTTGATCGCATTGCGCTTTCCTTCCCTGTACGACAATATTATGCCCATCCTCCCCCCGATGGAGGTCGCGGCAATGCTGGCGCGGGAACGTGCCAGAAAAGCCCATCCCGAGCTGCGGGATGAGGACATCGGCGTGTGCTTCATCTCGCCGTGTCCCGCCAAGGTCAGCTACGTGGCACAGGGCTTCGGCTCCTACAAGAGTCAGGTGGACTGTGTGGTGGCGATGAAGGATGTCTACTTCGCGCTCATCAACGTGATGTCCTCCGACAAGATTCCGACGCCCGTCTCGCATTCGGGTATGATCGGTATCAGCTGGGCAACCTCCGGCGGCGAATCCTCCGCAGTCTTTAACGACAGTTATCTGGCGGCGGACGGTATCCGCAACGTCATCGACGTGCTCGATGAGATCGAGACCGGAAAGCTCCCGCATCTGGAATTTATTGAACTCAACGCCTGCGAGGGCGGCTGTGTCGGCGGTGTGCTGGCGGTGGAAAACCCCTACATTGCGCGTACGCGGTTGCAATCGCTTCGGCGGTACCTGCCGGTGTCGCAGAACTTTCTTGAGGAGGACGAGGAAAACCGCGTCCCCGACGAGCTGGTGTTTGACGATAAACCGGTCTGCCGTCCGATCACACGTCTGGCGGACAGTATGGTGGAATCGATGCGCCGTATGAGCGAGATCAACCGCCTGAGCGGCGAATTGCCGGGACTGGATTGCGGTTCCTGCGGAGCGCCGACCTGCCGTGCCTTTGCCGAGGACCTTGTCCGCGGAGAGGCAGCGCCCGACGACTGTGTAGTGCGGCTGTGCGAGCAGCTCAAGGCCGAATGTGCCGAGCTTCGCCGTCGTCGTATCGGACCTGTGCGAAAGGAGAAGGAAGAATGACCGTTGCAGCCCTGATCGAGCGTCTCTCCCTGGAGACGGTCACCGTGGCCGATCCCGACCGTGAGGTCACGGGCGGCTATGCGGGCGACCTGCTCAGCTGGGTGATGGGACGCGCCTCGGAAGGGGATGCGTGGGTTACGATCATGACCAACATCAACGTGGTCGCCGTGGCGTCCCTGAGTGATGTCGCGTGCGTGGTGCTTTGCGAAAACGTCCCCGTCGAGGAGGATGTGATCGCGACGGCAACGGCGCGCGGTGTGACGCTCCTTCGCACCGAAAAGCCGACGTTTGAGATGTGCGCCGCGATCGCGGACGCGCTGAACGGGGCGTCGGTATGAACACCTACTATTACGACCTGCATATCCATTCGTGTCTGTCGCCCTGTGCGGACGACGATATGACACCCAACAACATTGCGGGGATGGGCACGATCTGCGGCTTGCAGATCATGGCTCTGACCGATCACAACACCGCTAAAAACTGTCCCGCCTTTTTCGAGGCGGCGGCGAAGCAGGGCATCATCCCGATCGCGGGAATGGAGCTGACGACCGCCGAGGACATTCACCTTTGCTGTCTCTTTGAGACTCTTGAAGAGGCGCTGTGCTTTGACAAGGCGGTGGAGACGCGGCGGATGCCTGTGCCGAACCGCCCCGATATTTTCGGGCAGCAGATGATCATGGACGGCAACGACGAGGTGATCGGCGTTGACGAGCATTTCCTGCCCGCGGCGACAACGCTGGCGCTGGAGGAGGCGGCCGCTTTGTGCGTACGGCACGGCGGCGTGTGCTATCCTGCGCATATCGACCGACAGGCAAACGGGATCGTCGCGACACTCGGCGTGTTTCCCGAGGATCCGCCCTTCGGCATTGCCGAGCTGAACGACATCGACAAGCGCGAGACGCTGTGCGCACAGCATCCGACGCTTCGGGATGTGTTGTTCGTGGCGGGATCGGACGCGCATTATCTGTGGGATATCCGCGAAAAATGTTGTTATGTGGAACTGGAGGATGAGCCGTACAGCAGTCAGCTGGTGCGTCGGCGTTTCTTTGAAAAGCTGCGTGCCGCCGCAAAAGCGATGGAGGGATATCGATGAAGGAACTGTCACTCAACGTGCTGGACATCACGATGAACTCGGTCAAAGCGGGTGCGACGCTCATTGAGATCCTGATCGACGAAACGGATACGGCCCTCACGATCACCATCCGCGACAACGGATGCGGTATGACGGAGGAGGTCGTACAGCAGCTGGCAAACCCCTTTTACACCACGCGTACAACACGTAAGGTGGGGATGGGCGTGCCGCTTCTCAAGCTCGCCGCGGAACAAACCGGCGGGCACGTATCGATCGTGTCGGACACGGTCGACGAAGCGCCCGACAGTCACGGCACCACCGTGACGGCGGTGTTTGATAAAACCCATCTGGATTTTACACCGCTCGGGGATATGATTCCGACGATCACCACCCTGATCCAGGGCTCTCCCGATATTGATTTCGTGTTTCGACACACGAAACCGTCCGGGGCGACGGAACTCGAGACCGCCGCACTGCGTGAGATCCTCGGTGACGGAGTGTCACTCGCGGAATTTGAGGTCCTGCAATGGATCGACGGCTACCTGCGTGAGCAGTACGCCGCGTCTGTTTAACCCGTATGTACGAGAGTATTTTACAGAAAGGATTTGAGAATATGAAATCGTTGGCAGAACTCGCAGCAATCCGTGACAAAATGAAAGACAAGGTCATCCTGCGTGAAGGCAGCGGCAACAAGCGCATCGTCGTCGGCATGGCGACCTGCGGCATCGCGGCGGGCGCCCGTCCCGTGCTGAATGCCTTCGTTGCGGAAGTCAACGCCGCCGGCCTGTCCGGTGAGGCGACCGTCACCCAGACCGGTTGCATCGGCATTTGCCAGTATGAGCCGGTTGCCGAAGTGTTCGAGGGCGACACCAAGACGACCTATGTGAAGCTCAACCCCGATAAGGTCAAGGAGATCGTTGAGCAGCACATCAAGGGCGGCAAAGTTGTGGAAGCGTATACCATCGGTAACGCCGAAAAATAATTTTGGAGGGATTACAGTATGATTCGTTCACATGTATTGATCTGCGGCGGTACCGGCTGTACCTCTTCGGGCAGTGCAAAGCTCCAAGAGCTGTTTGCGCAGTACCTGGAAGAAAACGGCATCGCTGAAGAAGTCAAGATCGTGCAGACCGGCTGCTTCGGCCTTTGCGCCCTCGGCCCGGTTGTTATCATCTATCCGGAAGGCACCTTCTACAGCCGTGTCGAAGCGACCGACGTGGAAGAGATCGTCAAGGAGCATCTGCTCAAGGGCCGTCTCGTCGAGCGCCTCGTCTACAACGATGTCGGCGGCGATGTGGAAGTCCCGAAGGATGTCAACGTCTCGCTGAGTGAGACGGGCTTCTACAAGAAGCAGGTTCGCGTCGCTCTGCGTAACTGCGGCGTCATCAACCCCGAGAACATCGACGAATACATCGCGATGGACGGCTATGCGGCTCTCGGTAAGTGCCTGACGGAGTACACCCCCGAGCAGGTCATTCAGATCATCACCGATTCCGGTCTCCGCGGCCGTGGCGGCGGCGGCTTCCCGACCGGTCGCAAGTGGTCGCTGACGGCGATGAACAAGGCGGACCAGAAGTACGTTGTCTGTAACGCGGACGAGGGCGATCCCGGCGCGTTCATGGACCGTTCGGTTCTGGAAGGCGATCCCCACGCGCTGATCGAGGCGATGGCCATCGCGGGCTACGCCATCGGCGCTACGCAGGGCTATGTGTACGTCCGTGCGGAGTATCCGATCGCTGTCCGCCGTCTGCAGATCGCGATCGACCAGGCGCGTGAATACGGCCTGCTCGGCAAGGACATCTTCGGCACCGGCTTTGACTACGATATGGAGATCCGTCTCGGCGCGGGCGCGTTCGTCTGCGGTGAGGAGACGGCGCTGATGACCTCCATCGAAGGCAACCGCGGCGAGCCCCGTCCGCGTCCGCCCTATCCGGCGGTCAAGGGCCTGTTCGGCAAGCCCACCGTGGAAAACAACGTCGAAACCTTCGCGAACATCCCGCAGATCATCCTGCGCGGTGCGGAGTGGTTCGCATCGTTGGGTACCGAGAAGTCCAAGGGCACGAAGGTCTTCGCGCTCGGCGGCAACATCAACAACACCGGCCTTGTGGAGATCCCGATGGGCACCACCCTGCGCGAGATCGTCTATGATATCGGCGGCGGTATCCCCGGCGGCAAGAAGTTCAAGGCAGCGCAAACTGGTGGTCCTTCTGGCGGTTGTATCCCTGCGGAATTGATTGATACTCCCATCGACTATGACTCTTTGATGGCAATCGGTTCCATGATGGGTTC
>JAFQMR010000036.1 GCA_017396175.1 Clostridia bacterium | reverse complement strand
ATTACCGAGGCCATACAAGGAACCAAGCGTCACATAACCGGTGTTGACACCTGTAATCTGTGCCTGCTTCAGGCTTGTAGGCGCCTGTGTGCGGCTATAGATCTCGGTTTCTTCTTCAAGGACTTCGTATGTCGAGTAAAGGATCTGCTCAACATAACCGGCATCTCCCTTGGCATCCAGAAGGTCATACACCGTGCCGGTGATCTCCGGGGCCACAACAGTCTGTGTGTTTTCCGACATGGCTTTCGCGGCTGTCGCATACCGAATGTGCACGGCCGCTCCGACAGGTACAGTGACGGTGATCGACTTGGCATACACATAGCCTTCGGTATTTTCCTTAACCGGCAACAAGTCTTTATTGGCCAGATGCATATACATCGGCAATTGCTCGTTGTAGGGAGCCGCTGTAAGAATATTGCTGTCCGTGAGGAAATAGCTTCCGAAATCCGCACCGAGCAAATCGTATTGATGCGATCCGAGGCTCTTGAGATCCAACACGATCCGTGCACCGTCCGATGTACGCGTTTCATCGTTCAGATCTACATTCGCTGACATTGTTTTCGCGGTGTCCATACCGAGATACAGCGAATGGGAATCATACAGGGAATACGCCTTGTTGACCGGAATCGTGATCGTATAATCGGTGGAACCGGTATTGCGGATATGAAGAGCTTCATCATCCGTTTCCCAGTGTCCCGTTCCGCTGACCGTCACCTGATTTTCGATCAAGCTCTGATCGTCGGCCGCTCTGGCGATCAGATCAAGCTCGCCGTCAACAACATCGCTGTTTCTGAGCCAACCTGCATAAAGCTTGATATTTTCGCGAATCGGCGTATTTTCAATATCAAAGTACTCTTCCCAATCGGGATCGGTATACCAACCGACAAATGTATAACCGTCACGCGATTTATAACCAAGCTCCGTGGGAACTTCATCGGAAACAAATTGCGCATTGGCGTTTTTGAGCACCTGAATCGTTTGCGTTTGTCCCGAACCGTCATTTTTATCAAACATAACGGAATAGGCCGAGCCGCAAGAGGAGCTCAGATAAAAATGGTTAACGGTCACATCCGCACTCTTCCCCGCTACTCTCGGATCGGGCGTATAGAAGCGTACGCGTTCAAGGCTGATGATATCATCATAGCCGTTTGTTTCGGTAAACCAACGGCGAAGATCGATAACACCAGCAAAATCACCCGATACATAAGTTCCGTTCGTGTACTCCATCACCGTATCCTTATAGAAGGTAATGAAGGATGTCTGCGGAGAAATGTGCATCAGCTGACCCGCCGGAGAATTTGAGTTGTAGCAGGAAAGCCAAGGCTTCACCTTTTCGGGCGACAAGCCGCGAAGCACCTCGCGCCCCGTGTAATCGTTGATCTGAAGCAGGAAGGTCGTCATAGACGTTTCGGGCTGAGAGATCGAGAAATGCAGATACGGCGTTTCATTAAGGTTGATCGTCAGACCGCTGGTTTGGTTATTACCGGTGGTAACATACTTATAACCATGCGCACCTTCCGCCTGTACCTCGCCGTAGCAGAGATTATAATACCCCCACGTCGAGTTACTGTACGTAAGATCATTATATCCGTCCTGATAACTTTCGTCAGTCGCGTCGCCCGGCAGATACGAAACCATCAACGGCTTCGTGGAAGAGGCAGTACCCGCCGCAGATTCGTCGATATACGAGTCCATCGGCGCACCGTCCGGTGTCTTTTCCCCAGCCTGATGAAGCTCAAATATTTTGTTCGTCTCATACACAGCCGAGTGCGTCGAAACACCGTTATCCAGGTCTTGCTGAGCACCGCCCGGTATCAGATCGATGGTTTTATCCGCTTCCGCACCGAAATACATATAATAATAATACGCGGTACCGCCTGTTACATAGGCATAAAACTTGGATATGTTCAAAATACCGTCGGACGGCAATTTCCCCTGCCGCTGTAACCAGGAACGCACATCAATACAACCCGTTTCGGACTCAGGCATATAATACGCCGCTGTAGGTTCGACACCCGATCTCAGAAGATTTTTGCTTCGTTGATCGGCTTCCGTGCCGTCGCGGAAGAAGCCTTCGGAGGTTGCACTGTCTGCGGCATTTGTTTGAAGCGCAAACGTGCCTGTGGCACCGGCGCTGTATTTAATGGAATAGAACAGATACGGCGTACGGTTCAGATCGACCGTGATCGACTTACTCACACCGTTGGGATAATTCTTATCTCCCGCGTAGTCGATCACCTTGGTGATGCCGATATCGGTTTTGTACAGGTTTCCGCTGAAGTCCGCAACCTTAGAGCTAAGCTTTGTCAGTTTTTTCGGTTGAGACGGCGTCGCTGCATCCGCATAATCACTGCTGAACGCCACAACCATATAGTTAATGTGAATCGTATACTTCGCTTCTTCATAATAGACGCGTATATGATTCAAGTTATCCAAACCAAGATCACTGATCCGCACAGCACCGGATTCCGGCATTTGCATACGGTAAGAAGCGCGCAACGAATCAACATCCTTATCGTAAACCTGCGCTGTTCCGTACTTAACTTGTGTACCGTCTGTACGATTACCGGTTCTTGTACGCAATTTATATTGCAAACTTTGGTCAAAGAAACCCACCATACATTTCGGGTATGCTTCTTTACCGGTCGCTTTATCTGTAAAGGTAAAAGAATAATACAGTGTATAGTCGCTTTTATGATACGTTGTAAAGTTCAAGGTGGTATGATTTGTGTTTTGATAAAAGCTGGATGCTCCCCATCCTAAATTCTCTTGAGTATGGAACGTAGATATAGGATTGCCGGTGAAGTTCACATTACCTTGATCCCCCGAATATCCCCAGGAATAGGATTTGCCGGTTTCAAGACACGCCGCACCCCAGCTGGAGCTTTTGAGAGGCTCAGAGGTAAGATACAAATAGTTGAATGTAACTTCACCGTTCACACCGTTTTGGCCGTCCTCAGACTTCAAGGAAGGATCTTTGTAAGCAATAAACGTAATGGAAACGATGGAATCCCAGCTGATGTTTCTTTGTATCAACGAAAGATCAAAGCAGCTGGTTTCGGATCCGGGCACTGTAAACATAGCCCATGCATTGTCCAAAGCATTGGCCGAAGAATGGGTATTGTTTTTAAACCAATTGTTCTGGAAGACATTCAGCGTCATCTCTCGGAAATACGACTTACCGACAGTCGCCGAAGAATTTGCTGCATTCGTCGAACCGCTACCGTAATAATCGCCGGACATCATCGCATCCGACCATGTGCGAAGTGCAACACCCGGATGTCCCGTATTATGTGCTTCTTTTACAAGAATCGACCAGCGCAAGCCCTGCGGAGCATTCACGGAATAATTTAAATACCGCAACGACGACAAGCTGTTTTTATCGATCGTAAAACTCATCATATGATCAAAGCTTGTGCCGGCTTCATAATAATGTGATGAACCGTTTGCTTTCAGCGTAACCGAACCGTCGGAATTATAGACAAAATGATTTCCGAGAGCATTATATTCCTCTCCATCCTGGTACCGATGGTCCGAGCCGAGCTGATTAGCAAAATACACTTTGTTTCCTGCGGCATCGGTCGTCCAGACACCGGTGGAATCCGAAGTAGAACCTCTGGCCGCCACATAAGAGTCGATCAGCTTAAGATTCCATTTTTTCCGATCAAACATATCTTCGATCAGATTTATTCGGTTGGCAAAGGTAAACTCCGAATTTAAACCCAACGTTGCATTTTTAAACTGCTCGTGAGTAATCGACCACGGGAATGCGTCACCGCTGTTTTTGGCGATCGTATTCGTGACCGAAGAATCCAGTGTTTCACTACCGAAAAACAGATAATCAAACTTCACCTTGGTGGCTGTGCCGGTCACATAAAAACGCATCGTGTCAATCAGCACGATATCGCTGTCCTTATAACCGATCGAGCGCAGGTCAATAACACCGGTTCGGGCGGATGCAGAGCTGCAAAGAGCTTTGTGCGCCGATGCTACCGTTTCATTCGTCGACTCCATACTGCCGTCGCATTGCGACAGCGCGAGACCCGACTGGCCGATATAATAATGCGAATAATGATGAGTCGTGCCGTTACTGTCCACAGAAGCGGGCGGATTGGCAACGTTAAAATAGAAGCCGACCGCCTTATCGTCCCCGCCCTCCATAGAATAGGAATAATACAGGTACGGCGTGGTACCGACAGGAATTTCGACGTAACAGTTATTGCTGTCGCGTGTTCCGGACGGCTCCGTAACACTGGCATCACGGCGGCGGAACTCACGATAGACAAGATCGCTCGTTTTCGAAGTAAAATAGCTTTTCCCCTCAAGCGTACGCCAATAGCCGGTCACTTCATCCGTTTCAAAGCCCGTGAACTGACCGTTACTGTCATAGATGATATGCTGATCGGTCATCGACAGAAGATCGACCTTGTTTTCCACAATCGGCGTCGAGGTCGCCGCCCAGTTATAGGCCGACGTATCCGCACCCGACGAGGGATTCAGCGTATCCGAGGTCGCAGGGGTGCCTTCCGGCGGAAGATTCTCAATTTCGTTGGAATTCGCCCACGGATATACCGTGTCGGCTGTAGTCGATGGAGCATATTCATTTTCGATCTTTAAAAAGAATTTATCGATCGTCACCTTTCCGTTTCCGGGCACGCAAAGCACGATCTCGCGAATCTGAATCATTTGATCCGCAGGGTGTTGATAACTATCGTGCGTCTGCTGCGTATCCTCATAAAGATCCATCGTCACATCCGCATACCGATCGTGTGACGTGATCGAACCTTTCTCGGAATGGTTTTTGATCAGATCATCCAGCGACGCCCAATACCCGCTCGCTGTATACTTCGTATGTGTGTTCGTTGTGAGATTCTTGCCTTGAATCGCAAATGCCATTTCGATATCCGTATCGATGTTAGCGAGCTTCATATCAAGATAGATCGCTTTGATCTCATTGATGTTGACAAAGCGATTAACGCTCCAACGGAAAACAGCGGGACGCGTGGCGTGTACGTTGCGAAGCACATAAGTACCGTCATCAAGACGGGCAGAACGTGCTTCCAGATTATCGTAGACGATCTCACCGCTGTGACTGTCGCCAAGATGAGAAAACAGGGAATCGTCATAATAATCCTGCGAAGAGTAGCGCCCGTATTCGACCAACGCTTCATCACGGGGAGCCAATGTGTTATATTGATTCATCGCCAGACGGCCGAGGCCGCAGGTGTTCCAGTTGATATAACGACCGCTGAAAAGCGGTGAATTGACCGTCTCGCTGACTACCGTGTGCGCAACATAGTTGACACGCAGACAGTCACCGTTCGACCATTGCGGCCAGTAGTCGGTCACCCAATTTTTGGCTTTAAAATATCCGTAAAGATAGGAGTAAAAATCGATCGTATAATCCGCATGCGTGGTATACGCCGGAAAATCATTATCCGACGCATCTGTGCTGTTGTAATAGCGGTTTTTATAAATCTGATAAAACGTAAACGAGGAATTCTTATAAGCGGTCATACTCGGTGTGATCTCCGTTACACTCGAGGGCACCTCTACGATCACATCATTCGAAATATTGCTGTCGCCTTTGGTATCAATACAATAGGTTTTATCGCCGCGGGTGAAGGAGAAATTGATCGAGCCATTGACACGCGCGCTACCCTTCCACGCAAGCATAAAATACGGATTCTGCTGAAGATCGATCATCTGATTGACCTGCGTGCGCGTAGAAACGTAGGTCGTGTCCGTAGACGATTGAACAGGTTTCGTCTGCTTTATCGAATAACGGACCGATTCATCGCTTTGAAGCTTAACGTCCAAGTAATCCGCATAGCTGTCAGAGCTGTAGGATGTACGCGACGTGACGTTTCTGTGTTGTACACCATTATCATCAACATAGGTAGTCAAACCGATCTCGACCGGCTTGAGGTTAATAAACTCCACAGGAACATACGTGTTCAACGCACCCGTATGCGTCGGATTGGAAGCACCGGTAAGAAGCATAGACAGCGTACCCATAAAGAGTCCGACAAACAGCAAAACAGACAAAAAGAAAGAGAGTGTGCGTTTTGATGCAGCTTTCGCATGTTTTTTCACATAGCGCATACAAAAAACACCTCTCTCACATTACAACATTTTTCTTATCATACTATAAATATAACAAAGACGAAAGAAAAATCAGACAAGAAAGCATATTTGATTTATGTAATGAGCAAATAAAAGCAAATATATAGCGTTGTTGTTGTGTTTTTTAGGAATTGTTAAATAAAAACTGGTAACTATTATCACATCAAATCAGCGGAGCGGCCCATCGACCGTGATATCCGTTCTTCTCATCTTATCCCAACTGAAAACCTCAACGGCTTCCCGTGCCGAAAGAGGCTCTGCTTTCGGCAAGAGTCCGGCTAAAAACAACAAATGCCCGATCAACGGTTCCGCTGACGGAAATCGCTCTCGCAACACACCGAGATCAAGATCCCGATCCCGCTTGGACAGACGTCTGCCGTCCGACGAAACGAGCAACGGAATATGATAAAACGTCGGCGGTCGAACCCCGTATAAACGATACAACTGCAGTTGAGGAGCAACACTCGTCAGCAGATCACGCCCTCTGACCACCTGCGTTACCCCCATAGCGGCATCATCCGCCGTCACGGCCAGCTGGTACACAAACATCCCGTCCGAACGACGTACAACGAAATCCCCCCACTCCGCTTTTGTGTTCATACGCTGCAGACCGTAGAGTCCGTCTGTGAACACCGCATCACGATCCTCGGCGATGACACGGTATGCGGGAGGGCGCGTTTTCGCGGCACGAGCTTCGGTGGAAAGCCCGCGACAGGTACCGCCGTAAATCACACGACCGTCCGAAGCGTGCGGCGCCGATGCGGCGTGAAGCTCATCCCGCGAGCAATAGCAAGGGTAGATCACTCCCTGCTCCTCTAAATGACACAATACGTCTTCATAAAAGGAGGTGCGCAGGCTTTGTCGATACGGCCCGTTTTCTCCGCCGACACCCTCCCCTTCGTCGTAATCCAGTCCCAGATACCGAAGATCGTCGAGGAGCTGATCGGTGTATTCGGGACGGCAACGTTGTGTGTCAAGATCTTCGATCCTAAGAAGCATGTCACCGCCTGACGCACGAACCGACAGCCACGAGATCAATGCCGAAAAGACATTTCCGAGAT
>JAFQMR010000035.1 GCA_017396175.1 Clostridia bacterium | reverse complement strand
TGTAGGTACCGATGCCTGCTTCCTTAAGCTTGCGGTAATTCTCGACCGTCGTTGCCGCAATATTGACGTTCACACGGCGGATCGCACCGTTTTTATGATTGATGCTGTAGATCGTTTTGATCGATTCAAGGATATATTCGATCGGATTGTGAACGGGATCCTCGCCCGCTTCGATCGCCAGACGCTTATGTCCCATATCCTGCAGCGCAATAACCTCCTGACGGATCTCCTCCTGCGTCAGCTTTTTGCGGGCAATGTGCTTATTCTTCAGATGATACGGGCAATACACATAGCCGTTGACGCAATAGTTCGAAAGGTACAGCGGTGCAAACATCACGATGCGGTTGCCGTAAAAGCGAAGCTTGATCTCCTCGGCCAGCGACTTGATACGCTCCACCGTCTCGGGATCGTCGCACGCAAGCAACACGGCCGCCTCGCGGTGAGACAGTCCGGCGCAGTTCCAACCGTTTTCGGTTTTCACGGGACGCGCTTTTTCAATCAGGCTGTTGATCAGCTCCATATCGTTCTTGTGTGCTTCGGCGTACGCGATGGTATCGCGGATTTCGCCGTCGTGAATAAATTCCTCTGCTTTCAGAGATTTCGGATCATACAGTGCCATAGCGGTCAACTCCCTTTCATCGTTTCACATCGCCGCGATCCACTACAATACGATAGCCGATCGACGCCATGCGTTCTTTTAAGTGCTGAAGGCTTTGCGCCGACTCATCGCCCGTGGCGATCTTGCCGTCGTAAAGCATATATTTCTTGCGGACAGAAAGCGGTGACAGATTCGGCATCACCACATTCGCTCCCGCGAGAATGCCCAGTTCCCGTCCCGTCGGATGAATCGTACCGAGCGCCGTTGTTGACGGCAGAAGCACGGTCGGCACGATCAGCCGCACAAGAGACAGCAAAAAGCAGGTCATTTCAAGCGTTCCGGCCTCATACCCCTTGAACGGTGTATCCTTATGCGGAATAAACGGGCCGATACCGCACATAGCGGGTTGAAACTCTTCGACAAATTTCAGGTCCTTTGCGAGCTCCTCCGTCGTCTGATAGGGAGAGCCGACCATAAAGCCGCACCCCGTCTGAAAACCGATCTCTTTGAGGTCCCGCAAACAGCGCATCCGCTCTGCGAGCGTCAGCGTCGACGGATGCAAGCGGGCATAATGCTCCGCGTCTGCCGTTTCATGGCGCAGCAGATAGCGATCGGCCCCCGCCTCATACAAGCGCTCATAGCTTTCTCTCGAGCGCTCCCCCATCGACAACGTCACCGCACAGTCGGGATAGCGTTCCTTAATGCTCCGTACAATATCACACAAGCGATCGTCGGTAAAATAGCCGTCCTCGCCTCCCTGCATCACGAAGGTGCGAAAGCCGAGTGCATACCCTTCCTCACAGCACACGAGGATGTCGTCCTTTTCCAGCCGATACCGCTCGCAGGCCGTATTGCTTTTGCGGATGCCGCAATACAGACAATCGTTTTTACAGATATTGCTGACCTCGATCAACCCGCGCACAAACACGGTGTTGCCGTATACGCGTTGCCGCACGGCTACCGCCTTTTCGGCGGCCGCCGCGGCCAATGTCGGCGACCACGCATCCAGCAGCGCCCGATACTCTTCGAGCGACAGGGAACGCTCTCTCTCGAGCGTTTCAAGAAGTCGGATCGCGTCAGTCATGGCCGATCACACCCGAATACGCCGTTTTGACGTGCACATGAGCGATCCGCCCGATCTTGCCCGAAAGCGCCGCAATCGCATCCTGCGGCGCGTCCACCGCCACGCTGATGATATGAATTCCCTTTTTGCGATACGGCAAGCCCATACGTCCGATGACAATATCACCGTATTCATGAAGAACGGCATTCAGCTCCTCTACCGCGTCCCGATCGTCGACGATCGCACTGATGACCGCCACTCGTGTTTCCATACTGTCAACTCCTTTAAACCGAAAAAACCGCACCCAACATACAATGAGGGTGCAGTTTCACAAATACACATTATGAATGCACCTTTCACGCAGAGCGTATCTTTGTGTCAGGAACCATCTTTATTATACGCGATCGTTATATTTTTGTCAAGCGCTGTGCCGTAATTTACAAAAGAATCATCCCGCGTGCTTTTCGGCACGCGGGATGAGCGATGTCAATCTTTATCGTTTTTCGGAAGAGCAACCTTCGTGACGTGACGGTACAGGAACATATCACTCGCCACCTCAACCTTCATGCTGTCCGGGCGGATATAGCTTGCCGCTCCGTATTGCATACGCACCGAATGAAGCTGAGACCGCAGTACCAGCACCGTGATCAAGCCGATCACCAATCCCGCACCGACCGCTATCGCAATCTTTGTGCCGAGCGGCATGGACTCATCATCGTAATCGTCCTCATATTCATACGTATCGTTGTAGGCGGAATCATACTCATAATCGTACTCATCCGCATACGCCGCCGCAGGCATCACAAACGCTGTCAGCAGAAGGCCACACACCAGAAAAAGACTGCATAACCGTTTCATTGTATGACCTCCCCTCAGAAGAAAAAGTACAGCACGGCAAAGGCGATCGCCGCCGCCACACTGCCGACGCCCGCGAACCAACGAGCAAACGCGCCTTTATCCATCGGCAGATTGCCGACAAATTTACCGGTTTGTCCGTTCATCGCAAAGGTATACTTCTGATCGCGCCACGTCGTATTCAAAATCCACACGGGATACAGCGCATAATGCGAGCGATTATCGCTCAAAGAGATATTGGCGCTTTCCTGCGTCACGGTGGTGTAGCCGTGTACCGTGTTGCGGAATTCCGTTTCGGTACTCGACTTGATACGCTGGTTGGCGCGTTCTACGCTTTGCTCGACATCCACGTCGTAACGATCGGCAAGATATCCCGCCAGATACGCCGTCTGAAAATCGACCGCTTCCGAAAAATCGTACGGCTCGACCGATTCCATCAGATCGTCCGCCATCTTGCTCGAGCCGTCTACGGGCACACGGTCAAACGCAATATGTCCCGCACGCTGAATGCTGAAATGGCTCGTCTCCGTATAGCGATAACGGGAATCCGACCACGTGCGCACCTTAGTCGCCTTGTAACGGAAAGCACCGTCCGCATCGGCATCAAACAGCCAAAACGGCACATAGATCCCCTTGATCTCGTCGATGTGATTTTCCGACTTGAACGCTTTCGGGAGAAGCGGCTTACCGCTGAGATGCGCCAGCATCCCCTTTTTGGCCGCCTCCTTGTCAAGCTTAAACGGGATCACCCAGTCAGGGCGAAGATCGCCCGACAGCTTTCCTTTCATTACCACGGGGTTCTCGCAGTACGGACACGCCGTCGCCGCCGTCGTGCTGTCGCAGACCACTTCGCCGCCGCAGGATTCACAGACGTACACCGCCATATTGTCCTCTTCGGACCAGGCTTCGCCGCCCGACGTGTCCCACTCCATGGCATCGGTACCGTCCTGCTTGAGCGCTTCGTCGTACGCCTTGAGCGTTTCTACGTCAAACTCCGTATCGCAAAACGGACATTTCATTTTTTGCAGGGTGCTGTCAAACTCGATCGCGCCGCCGCAACAAGGACATTTATATTGAAGCATTGTATCCATGCTTTCCACTCCTCAATTCTCGGCGCCGCGATCACACGATATCGGTATCGTTAAAAGGATCACCGCATTCAGGGCAGAACTTCGGCGGGTTCTTCGGATCCTCGGGCTCAAAGCCGCACTTATCACAACGGTAGAGCGGCGCACCCGCAGGCTTTTTCGCACCGCACTCCGCACAGAATTTGCCCTTATTG
>JAFQMR010000034.1 GCA_017396175.1 Clostridia bacterium | reverse complement strand
GACGGATCTCCTCCTCGGTCGCCACAAAGCGTCCCTCGCCGTGGGAGATCGCCACCGTGTGGCTGTCCCCCGGTTCGCTGAACATCAGCCACGGGGACTTATTGGAGCACACGCGGGTATTCACAAGGCGGGACTGGTGACGGCCGATCAGGTTGAAGGTCAAGGTCGGTGCGTTCTCGTCGCCGTCGACGATCTTGCCGTACGGCACAAGGCCGAGCTTGATAAGCGCCTGGAAGCCGTTGCAGATACCGCACATCAGGCCGTCCTGCGTGTTGAGAAGCTCGTGCACCGCATCCTTGATCGCGGGGTTGCGGAAGAACGCCGTGATAAACTTGCCCGAGCCGTCGGGCTCGTCACCGCCCGAGAAGCCACCGGGGATCGCAATGATCTGGCTCTTCTTGACCGAAGCGACCATTGCTTCGATCGACGCGGTAACATCCGCCGCCGTCAGGTTACGCACCACGAGGATCTCAGGCTCGGCACCCGCACGGGCAAACGCCTTTGCCGTATCGTATTCGCAGTTGGTGCCCGGGAAGACGGGGATCAGCACGCGGGGCTTTGCCGCCTTGATAGCGGGGGCCACACGTTCCGCCGCCTTGAAGCTGTAGCTTTCGATCGGCGTCTTGTCGTAATCAATATTGCAAGCATAAACGGGCTCCAGCTTGCCCTCGTACGCCGCCTGCCATGCGGTCATATCCACGGTTTCGCCTGCGTAAGTCACCGCATAGTCATCGGTGGTCACGCCGAGCACACGACCGACAGCGTCTGCGCCTTCCGCCATCTCCAGCACAAACGCGCCGTAACGGTAGCCGAAGAGCGTATCCATATCCACGTCGCTGTCCACGGCAAGACCGATGCGGTTGCCGAGCGTCATCTTGAAGATCGCTTCCGCAACACCGCCGTAGGTCGGGGTGGCCGCCGCCGTCACCTTGCCGCTCTTGATCAGCGCGGAGACGGTTTCAAACACAGACTTCAGCGAATCCGCCGTCGGACGGCCGTCCGCCTCATAGGTCGGCTCAACGAGGCACACCGTGCGTCCCGCCGCCTTGAATTCGGGCGAGGTGATCGTCGAAGTGTTGCACACCGAAACAGCAAAGGACACCAGCGTCGGCGGTACGTCGATATCTTCAAAAGAGCCGCTCATCGAATCCTTACCGCCGATGGACGCAAGGCCGAGATCGGTCTGTGCCTTCATCGCACCGAGCAGAGCCGCAAACGGCTTGCCCCAACGCGCAGGCTCAAAGTTGACACGCTCAAAGTATTCCTGGAACGTGAGGTAGGCATTCTCAAGGCCTGTGCCGCCCGCAACCAGCTTCGCAACCGATTCCACGACCGCCAGATACGCGCCGACAAACGGATCCTTTTCGGTGATAAACGGGTTGTAGCCGTACGCCATCGCGGAGCAGGTCTTGGTTTCCTTGCCCTCGACGGGGAGCTTCGCCGCCATGATCTGAGCAGGCGTCATCTGATACTTGCCGCCGAACGGCATCAGCACCGTCGACGCACCGATGGTCGAGTCGAAGCGCTCGGACAAACCACGCTTGGAGCAGACATTGAGGTCGGTGCTGAGCGCGGCGGCATTGTCCGCAAACGAGCCCTTTACCTCACGGGCAATCGCCTTCGGTGCGCTGACATGCACCTTGACGTGCTTCTCCGCACCGTTCGAGTTAAGGAATTCACGCGACAGATCAACGATGTTCACGTCGTTCCAGTGCATCACGAGGCGCGGATTTTCCGTCACCGTCGCGACGATGGTCGCCTCAAGGTTTTCGCTCTTGGCAAGCGCAATAAACGCGTCGACATCGGCAGGGGCCAGCACGACCGCCATACGCTCCTGCGATTCGGAGATCGCCAGCTCGGTGCCGTCAAGGCCCTCGTACTTCTTCGGTACGGCGTTCAGGTTGATGGTCAGGCCGTCTGCCAGCTCGCCGATCGCAACCGACACACCGCCCGCGCCGAAGTCGTTACAACGCTTGATAAGACGCGTAGCTTCGGGATTGCGGAACAGACGCTGGAGCTTGCGCTCCTCGGGAGCGTTGCCCTTTTGCACCTCGGCGCCGCAGGTTTCAAGCGAGCCGAGCGTATGGGATTTCGAGGAGCCGGTCGCACCGCCGCAT
>JAFQMR010000231.1 GCA_017396175.1 Clostridia bacterium | reverse complement strand
CGTGGCGCATCTGTGGAAAGCGAATCAGTCGCCGTTGGAGATGACCTATCTGCCGACGGGACAGAAGATCCTCTTCCGCGGTTTCGACGATCCGCTCAAGCTCGCATCCACGACGGTGTCCACGGGATACCTCTGCTGGGTGTGGCTCGAAGAGGCATTCGAAATTGATAAAGAGGACGACTTTGACAAGCTCGACTTGTCCGTCCCGCGTGGTCAGATTCCCGCGCCGTTATTCAAGCAGACAACGCTGACCTTCAACCCGTGGAGTGACAACCACTGGTTGAAAAAGCGATTCTTCGACACCGAGCGGGAGGACACCCTCGCGATCACCACCTGTTATTTATGTAATGAATTTCTCGATGACACCGATCGTGCGATGTACGAACGGATGCGCAAGGAAAACCCGCGAAAATACGACGTAGCGGGGCTTGGCAATTGGGGCGTCACGGAGGGGTTGGTGTTCGAAAATTGGGAGGTGCGGGCGTTCGACCGCAAAGAGGTCGCCAAAGACAAGCCGTGGCAGTGGCGGCACGTGTTCGGCCTCGACTACGGCTACACCAACGACCCGACAGCGTTTATCGCCGCGATGGTCAACCCGATATCGAAGGAGATCTACGTATACGACGAGCACTACGCCGTGCAGATGCTCAACAGCGACATTGCCGCGATGATCATCCGTAATGGGTATCAGAAGGAGCGCATCCGCGCGGACTGTGCAGAGCCGAAGAGCAACGACGAGCTGCGCAGGCTTGGCATCAGCCGCCTGCAACCGTCGGTCAAGGGCGCGGACAGCGTGCGCAACGGTATCGCGATGATTCAGGAATACCGCATCATTGTGCATCCTGCGTGCAAAAACACCGCGACAGAGCTTGCCGCCTACTGTTGGGCGACCGACCGAGCGGGCAACAAGCAGAACGAGCCTGAGGACCGCGACAACCATCTGATGGATGCGCTGCGGTATGCGATGGAAGATGCTAAAACGTTCCGCCCGAGTGTGGACAAGCCGAAGTCGCCGCGCGTCAGCCGCGAGGGACTGACGGCGGACGATTTCCGCGGCGGTTGGGGATAAAGGGAGAATGCCCTCTCCGTCAGCCGTTCGGCTGACACCTCCCCCAGAGGGGGAGGCTGACAAGGAAGGAGAAAGAAATATGTTACGAAAATTGCGAAGCCTGCTGCGAAAACGCAGCGAGGAAAGACAGACGCCCGAGCGGGCGAAGGAGAGTCCCGAGAAGAAGATGCAACGACTGACGGCACAGAAGGAGCTTGAAAACTTCTGGGGCTATGGCGGCGATGAGCAGCCGCCGATCGACCCCGTCGCGCTGCTCGAAAATAACCAATAACTCGGTCGCCATGCCGAGATGAAAGGAAGATACACAATGAACGAGAACGACGCGATCGTCAGTACGGAGCAGGTCGCCATGCCCGCACCCGAAGACGAGAACAACGTCGCCACCGCTAACGAGGAGACCGCCACAGGGACGGCCACCGAGGATGCGGAGACGACGGACACCACAGCCGAAGAGGAAGCGAACACCGCTGCCCAGGTCGCCACGCCTGCGCAGGAGGACGCAGAACCGGAAGCGCAACCATTTGCTCTTTCTGTCAGGTACAAGGGTGAGGATGTGAACCTCACCGCCGAGGAAGCCAAGGAACAGGTCGAACGTGGGATGATGTATCACGAGAAGTTGCACCGACTGGCCAGCGACTGCGGCAAGGACGTGAAAACGTTTATCAACGATCTGTACAAGGCGAGCGAGGATGCGACCTACAACCGTCTGCTCGAGGAAGCGGGCGGTAACGAGAGCATCGCGAAGCGTCTGCTTGAGCTGGAACAGCAAAAGCAGAACGCCGCCTACAAGAAGGCACGGGAAGAGGAGAAAGCTGCCGAGCAGGCGGCAAAAGACAGCCTCAATGACCGACTGGCAAGCGATTTCATCGAGTTGCAGGCGGAATTTCCCGAATACGGGAAGTTCAGTGATCTGCCGAAGGCCGTGGTCAAGATGGCGGTTGACAAGAACATATCCCTGTATGACGCGCTTCTCCGTCACGAGCGGGCGGAAAGCAAAAAAATCGACACAGCCAAGCAGCAGCAGGCACAGGCAGCCGCGGCATCGGTGGGCAGTCAGGCGGCACAACCGCCCGAAAAGAGTCCGAATCCGACGCTGGATGCGCTGATGGCCGGCTTGCGACGTGGGCTGGGATAACGAAGGAGAGAAGTAACAGTGATTAATACTATCGAAGTAGCAACCAAAATGACCGAAGTGCTGGACAAGGCTATTGTTCAGAAGCCGGTTACCAGCTTTATGATCGACAATGATCTGCGCGGCAAGTTTGTTGGTGCGAAGACTATCATGATTCCCGAGGCAAATGTTTCGGGTCTGGGTGATTATGATCGCGACACCGGCTTTGTTCAGGGCTCGATTTCCGTATCGCGCACTCCCTTCACTCTGCAGATGGATCGTGGCCGTTCTTTTTTGTTGGATCGTATGGATAACGACGAGTCCGGTGTTGCGGATCTCGCGGGTCAGATTATGGGCGAGTTTGTACGCACCCAAGTCGTTCCCGAGGTGGATGCTTACGTGCTATACAAACATGCCGGTCTGGCGGTCACCAAGTCGCAGACCGTGACCGGTGATCCGAGCACCGGCGCGCTGAAGATTCTCACCGACGCGCTCGGCAAGATTCAGAACGAGGTCGGCTATGATGAGGAGATTGTCGCCTTTGTCGACAGTGTGATGTGGTCTGCTTTGCAGCACACACCCGAACTCAACCGTCAGCTCTGCCTCACGGATTTCAAGAGGGGCGAGCTGAGCACCGAGGTAACCAGCTACAACGGTGTGGCAATTCTACCGGTGCCGGACAGTCGTATGAAGAGTGCTTACACCTTCAACGACGGCGAAACGGACGGTCAGGAGAAAGGCGGCTTCACGCCGACGGCGGCAGCGAAGAGCATTGGTGTGCTGATGATGCCGAGGTGTGCAGCTTCGCTCATCAAGAAGACCGAGCAGGTGCGCGTTTTCGATCCTGCGCACAACCTGAACGCTGACGCGTGGAAGATGGATTACCGTCTGTATTATGACGTTGTTGTCAAGAACAGCATCGCCGGCGGCATCTACGCCTACGTCTATTAAAACCAACACCCGAGGGCGGATTTTCCGTCCTCGGGTATCGCCGTATTTTTGAAAGGGTGAGAAATATGTTTCACATGGTAAGTGAGTTCGGCAACGCGCACCGCGACGTGCCGACCGAGAGAAAACGCGACGAGCTGATCGCGCAGGGCTGGAGTGTGGTGGAGGATAAGCCGAAGCCGCCGCGCAAGAAAGCCGAAAAAACAGGTGATGCCGAATGACGGGGAACGAGCTGGTGTATGAGGCGCTGCGCCTCATCAACTACACCAACCCCAAGGGAGAGGTTGACGCACAGCAGTCCGCGGAGATTATGAAACGCAGTCTGCCGCTCGTCAACGTGATCCTGGCGGACGTGATGAAGATCGAAGGCAAGAATGCCACACGTCTGGAACAGATCACCGATGAGCTGCCCGTCGAGGATGACACCGCCTACAACGTGATGCCGTGGGGCGTCGGTATGCTGATTGCACAGAGTGCCGGTGACGGTGACAATCAGCAGCTTTGCTCGGCGATGTACAACCAAAAACGCGGCAGCATCAAGCGGCCGCACGGTACGCGGCGGGATACCCTGCCGACACCGTGGGAGTGATGATCCTTCCCCTCCCTTGTACAGGGAGACAAGGGAGGGGAAGATAAGGAGAGATTGTGATGAATGAAAAGAAATGGGACAGCCCCGCACAGATCGAGGAAGAATACAAATCCGGCACTCAGTTTAAGAGCGGGCTCGGACGGCGAGGGTTGTATGAACAGAACAAAATGAACGAGCGCTTTTTCGCCGGCGACCAGTGGCACGGTGCGCAGTGCGGGCAGGATCGTCCGCTTTTGCAGCACAACGTCATCAAGCGTATCGGCGATTATAAACT
>JAFQMR010000230.1 GCA_017396175.1 Clostridia bacterium | reverse complement strand
GCTCGGTCTTCCGCAGCTTCACCGTTTGGTGGGCCTTCAGGGACTCGAACCCGGGACCGACCGGTTATGAGCCGGTGGCTCTAACCAACTGAGCTAAAGGCCCGTTTTCTCCGTTCCCGCCATACAAGGCAGGAACACAAAATATTTTACCATAAAAAGTCCGCTTGTCAAGTGCTTTTTTATTTTCTTTTCAAGAATCTTTCTTGCTCTGTATA
Source organism: Clostridia bacterium (assembly GCA_017396175.1). Lineage (GTDB taxonomy): Bacteria > Bacillota > Clostridia > Oscillospirales > Acutalibacteraceae > RGIG1959. Next base: position 2,244 of record JAFQMR010000230.1, on the reverse strand, counting down.
AAGCTTGCGGCTTTCGGACACACTGTCGGTATCCGAAAAAAGGGGAAGGAGAGATCGGCATGATCGAACAGGATACCGTCCGTCTGCTCCGCGAATGCGATGCGGGAGTCAAAATGGGGACAGCCTCGATCGACGAGGTGTTGCCGCACGTGCGTTCAAAGGAGCTCAAAACCATTCTGCTTCAAAGCAAGCAACAGCACAATCAGTTGCAGGATGCCATTCAGATCGCGCTTGACCGCTACGGGGATGAGGGCAAGGCGCCGAACCCGATGGCAAAGGGGATGTCGTGGATAAAAACCAATGTGATGCTCGCGATGGATGAATCGGATCACACGATCGCCGATCTGATGACCGACGGCTGTAATATGGGCGTGAAATCGCTCAATATGTACCTCAACGAATACGAAGCGGCGGATGAACGATCAAAGGATATCACCAAGCGGCTGATCAATTTGGAGGAGCGGCTGGCCGTCGATATTCGCGATTATCTTTGAGGCCGAAATCCCGTGGACACCTTGCGTGACCACGGGATTTGTGCTATGATGAGCACAGAGTATACCGATAAACGGAGGGGAATGCAGTGGAGACAACACGCTTTCTTTGGAATGTGACGCCGTACAGCTTGCCCGAGACGCAGGTAATCAGCGGAAAAGCACGGTTTACGGTGCTGACCGACCGCCTGATCCGTGCGGAATATGATGAGGAGGCGCGGTTTGAAAACCGCGCCAGTCAATCGGTGTTTTACCGCGATTTCGAGGCACCTCCGTTCACGGTAACACGCGAGAACGGACAGCTCTGCATCGATACGGGCGCTGTGCGCCTGTGCTATCGCGAGGGGATTCCCTTTGCGGCGGATACGCTGTCTCTCACTTTACATAACGAGCCTGCTTCGACGTGGCAGTACGGCGAGGAGCTTGAGAATCTCGGCGGCACGGTACGCACGCTGGACGGTGTGGACGGTGCCATCCCTCTTGGACAAGGTGTGTGCGCTCGTCGCGGGATAGCGGTACTGGACGACAGCCGTACGATGCTGCTCGGTGAGGACGGATGGGTAGAGCTGCGCCGTGCCGATACAAAGGATCTGTATCTCTTCGGTTACGGCTATGACTATATCCGCGCTGTGCAGGATTTTATGCGCCTGACGGGTACGCCGCCGCTTCTGCCTGCGTATGCGCTCGGCAACTGGTGGAGTCGCTATCATCGCTATTCGCAGGAGGAATATATCGCGCTGATGGAGCGCTTCCGCAAAGAGGAGATCCCGTTTTCGGTGGCGGTCGTTGATATGGATTGGCACGTCACCGACATCCCCGAGGAGTTGCAGGAGGACGAGCCGCGCGTGCGGGACGGCTGGACGGGATACAGCTGGAACCGCGAGCTGTTTCCCGACTACAAGGCGTTTTTGCAGTACCTGCATCACCGCAATCTGAAGACGGCGCTCAACCTCCATCCGCATGCGGGGATCCGCCGTCACGAGGATATGTATGAGGCGATGGCGACGGCGTGCGGGATCGATCCGCAAAGCGGGGAGCGGGTACGGTTTGACATTCTCTCCAAGGAGTTTATGAAGAATTATTTCGATATCGTGCATCATCCGTACGAGGAGGACGGTGTCGATTTCTGGTGGATGGACTGGCAACAGGGAACGGATTATTTCTGGCTTCACGAGCCGAACACGAACGGGCATCTGCACGACGAACGCGAGGTGCTCGATCCGCTGTGGATGCTTAATCACTTACATATTCTCGACATTGCCCGTGACGGCAAGCGTCCGATGTTCTTCTCGCGCTACAGCGGTGCGGGAAGTCAGCGGTATCCCGTCGGCTTTTCGGGCGATACCTTCGTGTCGTGGGACTCTCTCCGCTTCCAGCCGTATTTCACGGCGACCGCTTCCAACATCGGCTACCCGTGGTGGAGCCACGATATCGGCGGGCATATGTTCGGCTATCGTGACGACGAGCTGACGGTGCGCTGGATGCAGCTCGGGGTGCTGTCGCCGATCAACCGCCTGCACAGCACAGCGAACGACTATCAGCGCAAGGAGCCGTGGTGCTACGGGGCGGAGGCTCAGCCCGTGATGAAGCAGTGGCTTCGCCGTCGGCATCAATTGTTCCCGTATTTGTACACGATGAATTACCGCGTCCACAAGGAGCGCCTGCCGCTTATCTGGCCGATGTATTATACCCATCCGACCTGTCAGGCGGCCTATGAGGTGCCGAATCAGTATTGGTTCGGCAGTGAGCTGAT
>JAFQMR010000229.1 GCA_017396175.1 Clostridia bacterium | reverse complement strand
GTACTCATCAGATCCGCGTACATATGTCTTACCTCGGTCACCCTGTAGCAGGGGATACGGTGTACGGCGGAAAGGCCGTCAAGGGCTTTGTGGGGCAATGCCTGCACGCAAAAGTGCTTGGCTTTGTGCATCCGATCACGGGAGAGACGATGCGGTTTGAAAGCGAATTGCCGACGTATTTTGCGAATTTTCTGCAAACGCTTGTATGAATCGGCTGTCCTGTACAGAAATATACAGAAAGCTCTCTGCTGAATGTGACACGTTCGGCAGGGAGTTTTTTATATACTTCTTATATCCGAATGGATATAAGGAGAGATGTGTCATGAAAAGGATGTTATTGTCGTCAGAACACAAAACGGACGGACTGATCTATAAGCGCCTTATCATATACGGGATGTTGGTGCTTCTCGGGGTGCTTGTCCCGCGGGTGACGGTATACGGAGGATTATCTCCCTTCGGCGTATCGGTCGCGGCGTGTACGGCGGGTTACGGTATGCTGCCGACGGCTCTTTCGACTGCTATCGGTTATTTATTGGCGCCGCAGGCGTTGATGCCGTTGCGGTATATTGCGGCTGTCATTGCGGTCGGTGGCTTTTGCTGGGCGTTTCACGGTGTCAGACGCATCACGGAGCATCCGCTGTTTTCTCCGCTTTTGGCGTCTGCCGCAACGTTGGTAACGGGCGTTGCGCTCAACAGTATGAACGGGTTTCAATGGAGCGTGATGATCAGCGAGCTTTGTGAATCGTTACTGGCAGGAGGCTTTGCCTATTTTTTTAAGCAAGCGTTGGTGATCGTGCGGTCGGAGCAGGGTGTAAGGTCGTTGGATTTTACACAGCAATCTTCTTTGGTCATTACCCTTGCCGTATTACTGATGTCGTTGAATACGATCGTCTTCGGAATGATTTCCGTAGGACGTGTTTTGACGATGACCGTGATCATTCTTGCTTCGAAGGCGGGCGGACAATACAGCGGTACGCTTGTCGGCGTGGTGATGGGTGCGGCTACAACACTCAGTATGCCGCCATATGCCTATCTTGCGTCATCCTATGCCTTCGGTGGTTTGATGACAGGCTTGTTTGCGCGTTTCGGGCGTCCGGTCGCCGCGATGACCTTTGTGCTTGTCAATGCGCTGGTTTCCTTCGGGTTCGGAGAAAGTGAAATTGTGATTACGGCGCTGTATGAGGTGTTGGCGGGAGCGGCGCTCTATTTATTGATTCCGCCGTCTGCGGAACGGGCGGTAAATGCGCTGTTCTCGCGTGCGCAAACGATCCCGGCGGTAGAAGGGCTCAGGCGTTCGGTGGATATGAGGCTGAACTATGCCGCGGATACGATGGAGGAGATCGCCAAAACGGTAGATTCGGTGTCCGAAAAGCTTTCGGCGATGAACACGCCGAGCATGAGGGAGGTGTACGCGGCCGTTTGTGAGGGGCTTTGCAGCGGCTGTTATCAGCAGGATCGCTGTTGGCGTACGGAGCACGCCGATACACTAAAGGTGTTTAAAAGGATGGGTGCCGTGTTACAGGAAAAAGGCTGCCTCGAAACAGCGGATTTGGAGGAGCGGTTTTCATCGCGGTGTCACCATCGCGATGAGGTGCTGTTTCGAATGAATCGCGGTTATGGACGAATGAAGGTAAAAGAAAGTGCCTACCGCCGCCTTGCCGATATCCGATCCATCGTGACCGATCAGTTTCAGGGAATGTCTTCGCTGTTGTCGGAGCTGTCGGAGGATTTTTGTTCATTGGAACGGGCGGATCCGCAGACAGCGGAACGTGTGGAAGAGATTTGTGAACGGTATCGAGTTCCCGTGTCAGAGGTCGTGTGTATGCTCGGAAAGCGTAACCGCGTGATCGTGGAAATGCTGACGGAGGACGGCTATGTTCCGCAAACCGACGGCCGCTTTTTTAAAGAGCTCTGTGATGCCAGCGGCTGTGAGCTCGGCGAACCGACGGTTATAAAAAGCGGAGAGCAGGTGAAGGTTCGTTTTACGGAAAAGCCGCGTCTTTCGGTGCATATCGGATCGGCTCAGTTGAATTGCGAGCGCGAAAAGCTTTGCGGAGATGCCATTGAATCCTTTTTTGACTACGAAGGACGGTATTGTGTGGTGTTGTGTGATGGGATGGGAACGGGAGGTCGTGCCGCAGTGGATGGTGCGATGACGGCGGCACTTGCAGGGCGTATGCTGCAGGCGGGATTCCGTTATGAAAGCATTCTGCGAATCATCAATTCGGCGTTGATTATAAAATCGGGGGATGAAAGCCTGTCTACGCTGGATGCAGTACAGATCGATTTGTTTACAGGGACTGTTCGCGGATTGAAAGCCGGTGCGGCATTTAGTTTTCTTTACAGTCGCGGTCGGGTAACACGCATTGGTGACAGCTCACTTCCGATCGGTATTTTACGCGAGGTGGAGGCGCAGACGTACGAAGAACATCTGGAGGCGGGCGACCATCTGATCCTTGTGAGTGACGGGGTGGCTGAAGGGGAAACGACTTGGCTGGAAACGTTGATCGCACAACTGGTCAAGGAGGGGACAAGCGAGGAAGCCATGGCGAACGAGATCGTATTTCGTGCAAGAGAGCGCTGTGAAAGCGGTCACGGGGACGATACGACAGCTTTAGTCTTGCGGATCGCGTGAGGTTTGTGCAAACTGGATATTGCCAAATGAGTCGTCTTTGTGGTACAATATGTGCATTATCGGCTATTTGGAGGTTTCTCATGATTACTGTATCGGATGTGAGTTTGAATTTCAGCGGACAAAACCTGTTCGCTCACGTGGATCTGAAGTTTACACCCGGCAACTGCTACGGCGTGATCGGTGCGAACGGTGCGGGTAAATCGACGTTCCTGCGAATCCTGTCGGGCGATCTTGAGCCGTCGTCGGGTGAGGTCGTGATCGATAAGGGTACGCGTATGTCGGTACTCAAGCAGGACCACTTCGCGTTTAATGACTTCTCGGTGCTCGATACGATCATTCAAGGCAATCCGCGCCTCTACGAGATTATGCAGCAAAAGGACGCGCTGTATTGCAAAGAGGATTTTACGGAGGAGGACGGCGTGCTGGCATCGGAGCTCGAAGCGGAATTTGCAGAGCTGAACGGTTGGGACGCCGAAACCGAAGCGGGACGTTTGCTTCAGGGGCTCGGGCTGGATCTGTCGCTTCTCGAACAGACGATGTGCAACGTAGCGGACCGCGATAAGGTGAAGATCCTGCTTGCGCAAGCGCTGTTCGGCGAACCGGATATCATTCTGCTTGACGAGCCTACGAACCACCTGGATCTGGCGTCGGTGACATGGCTTGAGGATTTTCTGATGGCGTACGAGGGCACGGTCATTGTCGTGTCTCACGACCGTCACTTCCTGAACAATGTGTGTACCCATATCGTTGACGTGGATTATACGAAGATCAAGATCTATGTCGGTAACTACGACTTCTGGTACGAGTCGTCTCAGCTGATGCAGCGTATGGTGCGCGATCAGAATAAGAAGCGTGAAGATAAGATCAAGGAATTGCAGAGCTTTATTGAGCGCTTCTCGGCCAATAAGTCCAAATCCCGCCAGGCAACCTCTCGTAAAAAGCTTCTCGAGAAGCTGTCCGTTGAGGAGATGCCTGCGTCGTCTCGCCGTTATCCGTTCGTCGGCTTCCAGATGGACCGCGAAGCGGGCAAGGATATTCTGGTGGTGGAAGGTATCACCAAGACCATCGACGGTGTAAAGGTGCTCGATAACGTCAGTTTCCGCGTCGAAAAGGGAGATAAGATCGCGTTTATCGGCGCCAATGAGGTCGGTATTACGGCGCTTTTCAAGATCCTGTCCGAGGAGATGACTCCCGACAGCGGTACCTTTAAATGGGGAGGCACAACGACACAGTCGTACTTCCCGAAGGATAACAACGAGTTCTTCGATAACTCCGATAAGAACATTATCCAGTGGCTTCAGCAGTATTCGACCGATGACACCGAAACGTATTTGCTCGGCTTCCTCGGAAAGATGTTGTTCTCGGGCGATGATGTGTTTAAGCCTGTAAAGGTGCTTTCGGGCGGTGAAAAGGTGCGTTGTATGCTGTCGCGTATGATGATGTTCGGTTCGAACGTCTTGATGCTCGATCAGCCGACAAACCATCTGGATCTGGAATCCATTACCGCTGTGAACAACGGCTTGATCGATTTTAAGGGAAATATCTTGTTCTCGTCGTATGATCATCAGTTTGTGCAAACGGTGGCGGATCGTATTATTGAATTCCGTCAGGACGGCTCCATCCTTGATAAGCGTATGACTTATGAGGATTTTCTGGCGTTCAAAGCGGAAAAAGGTCTTGATTGATCCCGACATCCTTCTGCGGTTCACCGCAGAAGGATGCTTTTTCAACGGCGCACTTTAGTGTGGTAATAAATAAAAATCACTTTTTGAAAATATATATTGACGAATCGACATTTAGGGGTTATAATAGGAGAAAATTGCGAAAGGAGGAGCTCGTATGAACGGTGCACAAGCGATGGTCAAGTGTCTCGAACGCGAGAAGATCCGCACGATTTTCGGCTATCCGGGAGCCGCGATTTGCCCGTTTTACGACGCTCTCCTTGACAGCAAGGTACATCATGTGTTGGTTCGCACCGAGCAGAATGCGGCGCATGCCGCAAGTGGTTATGCACGTACAACGGGAGGTGTCGGCGTCTGTGTTGCGACGTCGGGCCCCGGTGCTACGAATCTGCTGACGGGGATCGCCTCTGCGTATATGGATTCCATACCGCTTGTGGTGATCACCGGACAGGTGAAAAGCGATCTGATCGGACGTGATGTGTTTCAGGAAGCGGATATCACGGGCGCTGCCGAACCGTTTACAAAGCACAGCTATCTTGTGACAAAAGCGGCTGATCTGCCTCGTGTGTTTAAAGAGGCGTTTTATATTGCGGCAGCGGGACGTCCCGGACCTGTGCTGATTGATATCCCCGTGGACATCCAGCTTCATACCGTTCCGAAGTTTGACTACGATACGCCTGTGGATATTCTCAGCTATAAGCCGAGTGTACAAGGCCATCCTCTCCAGATCAAAAAAGCGGTGACGGCGCTGATGGCGGCGAAGCGTCCTGTACTTTGCGCGGGCGGCGGCGTGTTTTCCGCGAAGGCGCAAAAGGAACTGCGCGCACTGGTGGAAGCGTTTGACCTGCCGACGGTTTGTACGATGATGGGCGTCGGTGCGTTGCCGAGTGCACATCCGTTGAACCTCGGTATGCTGGGCTCTCATGGTTGTGTTCCCGCGAATAAAGCGATTCGCGATGCGGATCTTGTGGTGATGGCGGGGGCGCGTGTCGGCGACCGTGCGGTGGCGGCACCGAATCAGGTGGCGGGACGCGCTAAAATTATTCATATTGATATTGATCCTGCCGAAATCGGAAAGAATATGGCAGCGCATATTCCGATCGTCGGTGATTTAAAGCAGGTGCTCGGTGCGCTGGCCGAAAAAATCGAAGAGAAGGCTCCTGCTGAGTGGGTACAGGTTGTTACGGATCGCAAAAAGCGCTATGCCGCGAAATCGATCGATCCGCTGGACAAGTATGTCGAGCCGAAAACCTTCCTGCGTGCGTTTTCAAAACGCCTGGAATCGAACGCGGTTGTTTGCGCCGATGTCGGCCAAAATCAGATCTGGTGTGCCAACAACGTTGAGGTGCGCGAAGGCCGTCTGTTCACCTCGGGCGGTATGGGGACGATGGGGTATTCCATTCCGTGTGCGCTCGGTGTCAAATGTGCCGATCCGAAGCGTCGTGTGATCGCGGTGTGCGGCGACGGCTCGTTTCAGATGAGCATGATGGAGCTTGCGACCATCTGCCAGGAGCAAAAGGGTGTCAAGATCATTGTGATGCGTAACGGCCGTCTCGGTATGGTGCGCGAGCTTCAGAAAAACCATTATAACGAAGCCTACAGCGGTGTGCTTCTGGACGGAAGCCCCGATTTTGTAAAGATTGCGGCGGCGTACGGCATCCGCGCACGTTCGGTTTCCTCGAATGAGGAGGCGATGGCGGCGGTCGAGGAGATGCTGGCCGATGATCAGCCGTATCTGCTCGAGTGTGTTGTCCCGTGGGACTATCCGTCCTTATAATACGTTTTGAAAGGAGCGTCCGTGATATATGAAATATACAATGTCGGTTCTTGTAACCAACCAGCCGGGCGTCCTTTCGAAGGTGGCGGGACTGTTTTCCAGACGCGGCTTCAACATCGATTCGCTCGCGGTCGGTACGACGGAGGATCCGACGGTGTCGCGTATGACGATCGTTGTGGACGGCGATGAATACATCGTCGAGCAGGTGGAAAAACAGCTCAATAAGCTGATTCCCGTTATCAAGGTGAAAACGCTTGAGCAAGGCTCGCATATTCCGCGCACGCTGTCTCTTATCAAGGTGTCTGTTTCAGCGGGACAGCGCGCAGATATTATGCGTATTTCCGAGCTGATGGGAGCACGCATCGTGGATGCGACACGTACCTCGCTTACGATCGAATTCTCCGATACGGCGGAACGTGCGGATACGCTTGAAACATTGCTCAAGCCTTACGGTATCCGTGAGATCGTCCGAACAGGCACGATTGCTATTGAAAAGGGTGCGGATCCCATCCGCAAAACGCAAACTTAAGTCTGTATTATGCACCGCTTCGGTACATATGCACATATACAATTCTCGCGAAATATCGCGATGATCTGTTTAGGAGGAATTTGTTATGGCAAGAAAGATTTATTATCAGGACGATTGCAACCTCGGCGTGTTGACCGGTAAGACTGTTGCGATCATCGGCTACGGCTCGCAGGGCCACGCACATGCGCTGAACCTGCACGAGAGCGGCGTCGATGTCATTGTCGGTCTGTACAACGGCTCCAAGAGCTGGGCGAAAGCAGAAGCGGCGGGCCTGAAGGTTATGACCGCGGCGGATGCGGCAAAGAATGCCGACGTCATTATGATCCTCATCAACGACGAACGTCAGGCGGATATGTACAAGAAGGACATCGAGCCGAACCTTACTGCCGGTAAGGCGCTGTGCTTTGCACACGGCTTTGCGATCCACTTCGGTCAGATCGTGCCGCCTGCGGATGTTGACGTGTTTATGATCGCGCCGAAGGGCCCCGGTCACACGGTGCGCAGTGAGTACCAGGAGGGTAAGGGTGTGCCGTGCCTCGTGGCGATCCATCAGGATGCGACGGGCCGTGCGCTTGATGTGGCGCTGGCGTATGCCGCGGGTATCGGCGGAGCGCGTGCCGGCGTGCTGGAGACGGATTTCCGTACCGAGACCGAAACCGACCTGTTCGGTGAGCAGGCTGTTCTTTGCGGCGGCGTCACGGCACTGATGAAGGCGGGCTTCGAGACACTTGTGGAGGCCGGCTACGATCCCCGTAACGCGTATTTTGAGTGCATTCATGAGATGAAGCTGATCGTTGACCTGATCTACAAGGGCGGCTTCTCTATGATGCGTTATTCCATCTCGGATACCGCTGAGTTCGGTGACTACGAGATCGGCAAACGCATCATCACCGAAGAGACCAAGAAGGAAATGAAGAAGGTTCTTTCGGAGATCCAGGACGGCACCTTTGCGTCGAAGTGGATCAACGAGAACAAGGTCAACCGTCCGCACTTCAACGCTTGCCGCCGTATCGCTGCCGAGCATGAGCTCGAGGCTGTCGGCAAGGAGCTGCGCAAGATGTACAGCTGGAACGAGGACTAAGATCGATTTCGGAATTCAACTGAAAAAACGGGCTGTTGCGCGGCAACAGCCCGTTTTTTTCTATGATTGCTGTAAGAAACCCGTGATAAACGCTGTCTTAAATAGAAGAGGGGGTGAAGCCGATGGATGACAAGGGGATCGTGGAATTGTTTGCGGCACGCTCGGAAAGCGGTATCGAAAAGCTGAATGAGACATACGGCGCGTATTGTACGGCGCTGGCTTTGCGGATTGTCGGAGATTTCGCCGAGGCGGAGGAGTGCGTCAATGATGCGTATCTACGTGTGTGGGAGACGATTCCTCCCGAAAAGCCGCAGTCCCTCAAGGCGTATGTTGCACGCATCGTTCGGAATATGGCTATCAATCGTTACAAAAGCCGTCACGCGAAAAAGCGCGGAGGCGGACTAACGGAGATCGTGTTGTCCGAACTGCAGGATTGTTTGCCGTCGAGAGAAAGCCCCGATGCTTTGACGGAAGATATTGTGATCCGCGATGTGCTCAACAGCTTTCTTTCCTCTCTGCCGAAGCGAGATCGGGAGATGTTTATGCGTCGCTATTGGCATATGCAGGAGATCGGCGACATCGCCTCGGCTGTACGAATGACGGAAAATCATGTGTATGTTCAGCTTTTACGGCTTCGAAGAAAGCTGAAGCGAAAGCTGGACGAGGAGGGGATCGTTTTATGAATGAACAGGCGTTACGGCTGCTCACATTACTCGGAGAGACGGAGGAGCCGTATGATTTTGCAGAGCAGAAGCCACGTATGCGATGGCTGAAAATCGTGCTGTCTGCGGCCGCTTGTGCGGCGGTACTGGCGGTCGGTGTATTTGTTGGGCTCGGCAGAGGAAAAGCGGATGCTCCGTCGGCGGTTCCCGACACAGGTGTCACCCTGCCGTCCTCCTTACGGGAGCAGGGGACATCGTGCTCCAAGATCACCTATGTCAGTCCGATGGGGTGCTATGCCGAAGGCCCTTCGATCGGCGAAGCGTTTGTGGAATACCCGCTTGAGCATTTGAAGCAGAGGATCGCGGAAAAGGGACGGGTGCTCCTGAAGATCTCTCTGGAGGACGAAAACGGCCCTGTGTTGCATTCAGAGGCAGTGTACGAGGAGCTTGATCGGCTGAAAGCTCTCGGTTATGAGTTGTATATCTATGAGGAGGACGGCGTTGACTATTGGGGAGCGCCGCGCCCTGTTACACATATCTGCACATATGTGACAACTGCACAGCAGATCGAGCGGTTTCCGGTCGGCGATCGGTTTGCGTATTGGATTTCGCCGTATTATTTTTCTGTTCCGATCGAAGAGTATACCCGCTATTAAAAAGCACGCGTCGTTCCGCCTGTTGGCAGAGCGACGCGTGATTTTTTATCAGTTTTTGAGGCTTTGCATCGGGGCGGGAATGCGACCGCCGCGATTGATGAATTTTGCAGGGGAGTAGGTGGAAAGCGGCATCACAGGACCGCCTCCGAGCAACCCGCCGAACGAAAGCTCATCGCCGACGCTCATCCCGATGGCGGGAATGACGCGAACAGCCGTAGTCTTCGAGTTGACCATACCTATGGCGGCTTCGTCTGCAATGATCGCGGAGATCACTTCCGCCGGCGTATCACCGGGAATATTGATCATATCCAGACCGACGGAGCAGACAGCGGTCATCGCTTCGAGCTTCTGAATGGTAAGCCCGCCCGCACGAGAGGCTTCGATCATACCGGCGTCCTCTGTGACGGGGATAAACGCGCCTGACAGGCCGCCTACGTGCGAGGAGGCCATTACACCGCCTTTTTTAACCGCATCGTTGAGAAGCGCCAACGCCGCCGTGGTGCCGTGACACCCACAGCATTCAAGGCCCATTTCTTCGAGAATGTACGCGACCGAATCGCCGACAGCGGGAGTAGGGGCGAGAGAAAGATCGACAATACCGAAGGGAACGCCGAGACGGCGGGACGCTTCGGTAGCAACCAGTTGTCCCATACGCGTGATCTTAAAGGCGGTTTTCTTGATCAGATCGGCCACGGCCGTCAAGTCGCAATCGCCCGCTTTCGCCAGTGCGGCACGCACCACGCCCGGGCCCGAAACACCGACGTTGATGACGCAATCGGGTTCGCCTGCGCCGTGAAAGGCTCCCGCCATAAAGGGATTGTCTTCAGGAGCGTTGCAGAAGACAACGAGCTTTGCGGGACCGATACACCCTTTATCGGCTGTCAGCTCCGCCGCTTTACGTACGGTTTGTCCCATCAGCTTGACAGCATCCATATTGATGCCTGTTTTGGTAGAGCCGATGTTGACGGAGGAGCAGATGTGCTCGGTTTCTGCGAGTGCTTGCGGGATGGCTTCGATCAGCTCTTTATCACCGGGACCGAAGCCCTTTTGCACGAGAGCGGAGAAACCGCCGAGAAAGTTGACGCCGCAGGTGACAGCGGCACGCTCCAGCGTTTTTGCGATTTTGACCGCATCGCGATGTTCGCAGGATGCAAGGATCATCGCGATCGGGGTAACGGAAATACGCTTGTTGATGATCGGGATTCCGTATTCGCGCTCAATGGTTTCACCGGTCTTGACAAGATCCTTGGCGTAACGGGTGATCTTGTCATAGATGCGCTGACAGGTGACATCGATATCGCTGTGACAGCAATCGAGAAGCGAAATGCCCATCGTGATGGTGCGGACATCGAGGTTTTCTTCTTCGATCATCTGGATGGTTTCGAGTATATCATGTGCATTCAGCACGTCAAATCACTCCTTTGGATCAAATGGTATGCATCGCGTTGAACAGATCCTCGTGCATTGCGTGAATGGCAAGCCCCATATCTTTGCCGATCGCTTCAAGGTTCTCGGCAAATTGTGTGAAGGGGATGTCGCTTTGCGCAATATCCACCATCATGATCATAGCGAACATATCGCGCAGAATCGATTGCGTGACCTCTTCGACGTTGATCTTATGAGCGGCGCATTCCGCCGAAACGCGGGCGAGAATACCGACGGTATCGTGTCCGACAACAGTGATAACAGCACGCATAAAACTATACCTCCTGAAAATATGATCGATATTGTTAAGAGTATAACATACTTTTTTGAGATACAAAAGAGACTTTTTAAAAATTTCTTCGATTTTTTAAAAAAAATCGCGCAAAAATGACGGATATGTGGTATGATATATTCGTATGAGTATATTGTGAGGGGGGGGACAGCCGTGATCACGGCAGATCTTCACATCCATTCCGCCGCATCCGAGGACAGCGAAACGCCGCTTTCGGTGATTCTTGACACGGCGGTTTCCCGCGGCCTGCAAACGGTGGCGGTTACGGATCATGTAGAACTGGTGAATTACCGAGGCGGAGCCTACGATACAGCGGCTGTGGAATCACGCCGCATGATGGCGGAAGCAACGGTACCGAAAGGACTTCGCTTGTTGCGCGGCATTGAGCTCGGTGAGCCGTGCGCCAATGAAGCGCTGGCGGCGTCGATATTAGAAGAAGGTCAGTATGACTTCGTGCTGGCTTCACAGCACCGCTTATCGGAAGAGGTAGAAGATTATTATTTTATCGACTACAGCGGTTGGAGTGATCAAGCCGTGATCGCGGAGATGGAGCGGTATTTTACGGAGGTACTCAAGGTCGTTCGCTGGAACGGCTTTGACAGTCTGGCGCATCTGACATATCCGTTTCGTTATCTGCCGCCGAAATGGCGGGAGGGCGATTACCGCCCGTGGCAATCGCTGATCGATGACATCCTCGGTACATTGGCGGAAAATGGGAAAGCCCTTGAAATCAATACGTCCGGTATCCGTAAGGGCCTCGGTCAAACCTCTCCCGACGAGCCGCTTGTTCAGCGCTTTGTGTTGCTTGGGGGCTCTATGATAACCGTCGGCTCGGATGCGCACCGCCCGAATGAGATAGGCGCCGATCTCGATGCCGCGGAGTCGATGCTTCGACGTGCGGGGATCGGGTATGTTACCGCTTTTGCGCACCGTCAGCCTTTCAGGCTGTCTCTTGATTAAAACTGTGATTTATAAACGGAGGTAGTATACACATGGATAAGTTATTGAATCTTTTGGATCGCAATGCCCGTATGAGCAACGCACAGCTTGCCGCTATGCTCGGTCGTACCGAGCAGGAGGTAGCCGAGCAGATTGCCGCTCTTGAAAAGGATGGCGTGATTCGCGCCTATAAAGCGGTGATCGACTGGGATAAAACCGACCGTGAATATGTTACGGCGATTATTGAGCTTCACGTGACGCCGAAAAAGGATCGCGGCTTTGAAGGGATCGCCGAAGAGATTATGCGTTTCCGTGAGGTGGAAAGTATTTCGCTGATGTCGGGCGGCTATGATTTTTCGATCGTTGTGAACGCGCGTACCTTCCGCGATGTGGCGACGTTTGTAGCGAAGCGTTTGTCCCCGTTGGATTCCGTTGTTTCGACAGCAACGCATTTTGTGCTTCGCCGTTATAAGGAAAACAACGTGATCTTCCTTGAGGAGGATCGCGATGAGAGAGGGGCGCTGTAACCCTATGCAGTATGAAACCTTGCTCAACCGCACGCTTGTTGAGATGAAGCCCTCGGGTATCCGTCGCTTTTTTGATCTGGCGCATGAGATGGAGGATGTTATTTCACTGTCGGTCGGTGAGCCTGATTTTTCTACACCGTGGCATATCCGCGAGGTGGGTATTAAAACACTGGAGCGCGGTAAGACATGGTATTCGCCGAATGCGGGATTTATCGAGCTTCGCTCAGCGATTGCGCGCTATCTTCAGCGTCGATTCCGGGTATCCTACGATCCGAAGACCGAAGTGCTTGTAACGGTCGGCGGCAGTGAAGCCATCGATCTCTGTATGCGTTCGCTGATCAATCCGGGTGACGAGGTGTTGGTTCCGTCTCCGAGCTTTGTGTGTTACAGCCCCTTGGCGGCGATGGCGGGCGGTGTTCCCGTGCCGTTGGAAACCAAGGCGGAGGATCATTTCCGTTTGACCGCCCAAACGTTGAAGGCGGCGATCACGCCGAAAACAAAGCTGCTGATTTTGCCCATCCCGAACAACCCGACGGGTGCGGTATTACGCCGTCGGCATATGGAAGAGCTGGCGGAGGTTTTGCGCGGCACGGATATTTTCGTGCTCAGCGACGAAATCTATAGTGAGCTTACCTATCACGATGAAGGGCCGACGAGCTTTGCGTCGATCGACGGAATGCAGGAGCGCACTCTTCTTGTCAGCGGGTTTTCAAAAGCTTATGCCATGACGGGCTGGCGCCTTGGCTATGTCTGCGGCCCGTCGGCGGTGATGAGCCAGATCGTCAAGCTCCATCAATACGGCATTATGAGCGCTCCTACAACGGCGCAGTATGCGGCTATCGAAGCGATGGATAACGGCGATGACGATGTGGTTGCGATGCGCGATGATTACAATCAGCGCCGTCGTCTGATCGTCGATGAACTCAACCGTATGGGACTGACCTGCTTTGATCCGCTCGGGGCGTTTTATGTCTTCCCGTCCATTCAGATAACGGGTATGACGTCGGAAGAGTTCTGTGTGACACTTCTGAAGGAAAAACACGTGGCGGTTGTGCCGGGAACGGCGTTCGGCGATTGCGGCGAAGGCTTTGTTCGTATTTCGTATTGCTATTCCATTAAGCATATTGTTGAAGCGATGCGTCGTATGCGCGAATTTCTTACGGAACGCGGCTTTCTGAAAGAGGGAGAGTAAAACCTTATGGTCACAGTATCCGCGCCCGCCAAGGTGAACCTGACATTGAATATTGAGGGACGCCGAGAGGACGGGTATCATTTGCTGTCCTCCGTATTTCAGTCCGTTTTGCTTTGTGATACGGTGACGGTATCGCTGAGTGAGCGGGAGGGGATTCATCTGACGTTATCCGATCCGCTTCTTCCGACGGACGCCCGCAATACGGCTTATAAGGCTGCACAGCTGTTTTTTGAGACCATCGGCCAACCCCCTGCGGTATCGGTGTATGTTGAGAAACGCATCCCGCAACAGGCGGGACTCGGCGGCGGTTCGGCGGATGCCGCAGGCGTGCTTGTCGGACTGAATGCATTATACGATGCGGGACTCTCGTTGGATGCGCTTTGCACACTCGGCGAAAAAGTCGGAGCGGATGTGCCGTTTTGTATTAAGGGCGGTACCGCTATGGTGACGGGGATCGGGGAGATCATCGAGCCCCTTCCCGCGATGCCCGTATGCCCGATGGTAATTGCCAAGCCGAAGGTCGGCGTGTCGACCAAGGAGGCGTATGCCGCGGTGGATTCGAAGAAAACGGTTTTCGCGGATCAGGATGCTATGCGCTCCGCGATCGCCGACGGTGATCTTCCGCGCATCGGATCGCTTCTTTGTAATGCGTTTGAACAGGCGCTCGCGATTCCCGAGGTGGAGGACGTTGTCCGTTGTATGAAAACCTTTTCGCCGTACGGTTGTGCGATGAGCGGCAGCGGCTCGGCGGTGTTCGGCCTGTTTCGTTCGGAGTCCGAGGCGCTCGATTGTAAAGAGGTACTGCTGAAAAGCGGTGTGGATGCTGTGCTCTGTGCGCCTGCTCCGCTCGGTGCACAGGTTGTGGAGAAAGGATGACACCATGTATTTCTATTTTTATGACGATCCGCTGTCTTTAACGCTGTATGCGGTCGGGATCCTGATTTTTATTGCCTCACTGATCATTCAAGGGGCGGTCAGCTCGACGTTTAATAAGTACAGCAAGGTTGCCAGCCGTTGCGGCCTGACAGGCGCTCAGGCGGCACAGCTTGTACTTCAGAAGAACGGCGTGACCATTGCGGGAATTCACCGTACACCCGGACAACTCACCGACCATTATGATCCTCGAAGCAACACCATCCACCTTTCGGAGGGTGTCTATGACAGCACGGGTGTTGCGGCGATCGGAGTAGCGGCTCATGAGGCGGGACACGCGGTACAGTATGCGAAGGGCTATGCGCCGATCAAAATGCGTATGGCGGTGCTTCCCGTGGCGAATCTCGGCTCGAAGGCGGCCATTCCGCTGACACTTCTCGGATTTGTGTTCTCGTTTCAGCCGGTTATCTACTTCGGCATCATTTTGTTTGCGGCCGTAACGTTGTTTCAGCTGATCACGCTTCCTGTTGAATTGGATGCAAGTCGCCGAGCGATGGTTGCGATCAAGTCGCCGGGCATTCTCGATTCCGAGGAGGCGAAAGGGGCTCGTCGTGTGCTGACGATGGCGGCTCTCACGTATGTAGCGGCGCTTGCCGCATCGATCGTGCAGTTGCTTCGTCTGATCGCGTTGGCGAACAACCGCAGGCGATAAGATTTGTTGATTTTCGGTATTGACAATTGCTTTCGGAATGCGTATAATAGATAACAAATTGAATGCTCGTTTCTTCGAAAGACAGTGAAGGGAACAAGACACAGTGCGGTAAGCCAAGAGAGCCGACGGGTGGTGTGAGTCGGTGTTACGG
>JAFQMR010000228.1 GCA_017396175.1 Clostridia bacterium | reverse complement strand
GGGATTTATCCCGTCCGATAGGACGGATTTAGTTGAAAAGAGCCCGCATTTGTCTACGACAAATGCGGGCTCTTTTCTGGCCCGCCCGGAGGGATTCGAACCCCCGGCCTTTGGAATCGGAATCCACTGCGATATCCAGCTTCGCCACGGGCGGATGTATAAGATATTATACAGGGTATTCTTTGGATTTGCAAGTGTAAATTGTCAGATTATTTAAAAATATATAGGTGATATTTAGGGAAAAGTTCAGGATATCCTTGACTTATTTTCAGTTTGTGATAAAATATATTATGTGTATAAGTATGTGCTTGTGAACTTTTCTTTAAAAGGAGACAACACCCTATGGCGAATACAAAGGAAAAGATCAACGCAGGTGAAAAAGATTATTTGGAAATCGATTTGATGCGTATTTTGCATGCGCTTTGGCATCGCGCTTGGGCAATTGTTCTTGCGGTTGCGGTGCTTGGCGGCGTGTTTTATTGGTACGCTGCTTTTATGGTCCGACCGACCTATACAGCGAGCGCAAAGCTCTATGTTAACAACCAGGATCTGTCGAGCAAGGTGTCCTTTTCAGCGTCTGACCAGACGGCGGCACAGAAGCTTGTTAATACGTATGTTGTTATTTTGAAAACGCGCCTTGTTTTGGAAGAGGTCATAGCGAAAGAGAATCTGAACTATACATATGATCAGTTATATTCAATGATTTCTGCTAAAGCGGTAAATGAAACGGAAATTTTTGAAATTGCTGTGGATTCGGCAGATCCTAAAGAAGCGGCGGCTATTGCCAATCGTATTTGCGATGATGTACTGCCGCGTACGATTTCTGAAATCATTGAAAAAAGCTCCGTGCGCACGGTGGATCGAGCAGTCGTACCTTCTCAGAAAAGTGCACCGAACGTTACCGGTTTTACAGTGATCGGTATGCTGATCGGGTTTGTTGGCAGTGCGTTGGTAATTTTGATTACTGAGCTTATGAATCAGTATATCCATTCGGAAGAATATCTGATGCAAACCTTTGAAGATATTCCTGTTCTTGCGGTGATTCCCGATCTGGAAGGCGGCACATCAAAAGAACGCTATTACTACCGCAGTCACAAGAAAGGGGAGTAAGATATGAAATCCAAACGCAAGAGTCATCTCTCCTCTAGTCGCGCGGAAGCGAATCATTTTGGTAAAGAACTTAGCTTTGCGGCATCGGAAGCGTATAAATTGCTTCGTACCAATCTAATGTTTTTTACATCAAGCGGAAACGGACGTGTCATCGGTATTACCAGCTCGATTTCCGGCGAGGGTAAAAGTACTACAACCATCAACCTCGCGTATGCTTTAGCGGAATCCGGTCGGAAAGTCGTTCTTGTTGAGTGTGATATGCGACGCCCGACGGTGGCGCGACGTTTGCGGATGAGTCCTTCTCCCGGCTTGTCGAATTTGATCGTCGGCTTATCGGGGGCGAGCGAAGTGCTCCGACAGTCGACTCTTCACGAAAATCTGCATGTGATTCCTGCGGGGGATATTCCGCCTAACCCTTCTGAATTATTGGGCTCGGAGCGTATGCGTGTAGCAGTGCAGTCTTTGGCGGCAGAGTATGAGTTTGTGCTCTTTGACTTGCCTCCCGTTACGGCAGTATCCGATGCACTCGTTGCGGCGAATTTGCTGGACGGTATGCTCGTTATTGTTCGCCAGGATGTCTGCACGCGAAGTGCATTGCGCGAAGCGATGCGTCAGCTTCAGGTAATCAGCGATAAAATTCTCGGCTTTGTGTTTACCTGCTCCAGTATGGACGGCAAGGGGTATTATCGCAGAAAGAGCTATTATAAACGCGGATACGGGTATAAATACGGGTACGGCGAGTACGGCGCGACGCACAAGGCGAGCGACGGACAGCTCACCGATTCCGACACGTCGTTATGAAAAGGACGTATTGGTATTTGATCGGTGCTGTTGCGGCGCTGATTACGGCGATCGTGTTGCTTATCAGCTTGTTGCCGTTGCGGAATTCACCTCCGGTAACCGAACAAATCGGAACCTTTTCGACCGCAACAACAACCGTGACGAAGCAACCCGTTACAACGGTTACGAATGCTACGGAGCCTACGACGGCACCGTATGTCAGTCCGATTCCGTTTGAAAAATTGCAAGCGGAAAATCGCGATATTTATGCTTGGATTCGGGTTCCGGGAACGTCCATCGATTACCCGATCGTTCAGCATCCGACGAACGATGCGTTTTATCTGGATCACGACAGCGACGGCAATTTTCATCCGAACGGAGCGATTTTTACCGAACGCGCATACAATACCACCGACTTTACCGATCCCGTTACCGTGTTGTACGGGCACGATATGATGTCGGGCGCGATGTTCGGAGAGTTGCAGTCTTTGTACTGGGATACGGAGTTTCTTCTCGAAAACGATGAAATCGTGATTTATTTACCGGATCGCGAGATACATTTTGAGATCTTTGCAGCCTTGCCGTTCAGCCGTATGCACCTTTTGTATTATTACCATACGGAAAAAGAAAGCGGTTTTAACCTGTTGTTTGATGACGTATACTCTACGCGTAAACTCAGCGCTGTGCTTTTGGAAGACCGCCGACCGACCTTCGGCGATCAGGTGGTGGTGCTCTCAACATGTATGTCGGGGGATAATCGCTATCGTTATTTGGTTATGGGCGTATGTAAAAACGCTGATAATATGTAATTTTGTACACAATTCGGAAAGGATGAGTAATATGAAAAAAATTCTTGCTTCCCTTTTGGCTGTAGCGATGCTGTTCGCTTTGAGCATCCCTGCTATGGCCGATCATGACGATTTTGTGCCCAGCATCGAGCTGAAGCCCGGTCCCGGTATCGTCGAAAATCCGGCTGACAGCGGCAACGGCGGTGTCATTCTGATGCCCGACGGTACAGAAGTGATCGTTCCTGTTTCGGAAATCATCGTGACACCGATCGCCGACGCGGACGGTGCGGCGGATCATATCAAAGACGCTTTGAAAGATGCGTTCGGCGATGTTTCCGGTGTCGGTTCTCTGACCGATCTGGTTGCGAATCTTCAGGATATTCTCGGCGACGGTATTGCGGCTGAAGATGTTGTGATCAAAGATCTGTTCCATGTGGATGTGACCGGTGAATACAAGGATTATATCGATAACGGCGGTAAGCTGATTATCACGTTTGATGTTTCCTCGAACATTGCGGTTGCGTTGTCGAAGATCAACGGTGCTTGGTCGACGATCAGCGGTGATGCGTTGACGCTGAATGAAGACGGTACCATTACGCTTACCATCGGCAACATCGGCGTTTACGCCTTCCTGAAGAACGTTGCAAACGTCGATGTCGATCCTGAGAATCCCGGCGTTTCTTCGCCCACGACCGGTGACAACACGCTTGCGGTTGTCGGATCGGCTCTGGCGCTTCTGGCGGTTTCTGCGGTGCTGTTTGTGATGTACAAAAAGCAGGAAGCGTAAGCTCGGTTGTATGAAGAATGTTGTTCGTTTTTCAAAGCACCGTATGATGGTTGCTTTGATTGCTCTATTGATTCTTGCTGTATTCGCAGGCTTTATCTTATGGGTTTATATTTCCGAAAGCTCGTCGGACAGTGGCGTGAAGGATGGCGGACAAACCACCTCCACAACGGTTCCGACAAGAGAGCCGGATGAAGGTATTCCGCGGATGTATGTGGACGGCAAACTGTACACGGAGAATACGGCGCTTGAAACGGTGCTTTTTCTCGGTATTGATAAATTTGCCGAAGATGCACAGGGATCGTATATCAACAACCAACAATCCGATACGATGGTTCTTGCGGTATTTGATCACGAGAACAAGCGTGTATCGTTGTTGCCGATCAACCGTGATACGATGACGCAGATCAGCACCTACGGCGTTGACGGCACGTATCTCGGCAAAGAGACGGCACAGATTGCGTTGGCGCATGCCTATGGAAACGGTTGGGAAAACAGCTGTAAGAATGCGATGGAAGCGGTATCCTATCTTTTGTATAATGTTGAGATCGATCATTACGTATCGCTGAAAATGGATGCGATTCCGTACCTTAACGATACCGTTGGCGGGGTTGAAGTGACGCTTACCGAGGACTTCCCGATGCTTGGTGAGGACTTTGTGAACGGCGCTGTCGTGACCTTACAAGGAGAGCAGGCGTTGACGTATATTCGCGGTCGTGCAGGATTGGAAGAGGCAACCAACGTCTCACGTATGCAACGCCAGAATCAATATATGCGTGCTTGGAGCGAGCGATTTGCGGAAGTGCTTGAGGAGGATGATTCGTTCCTGCTCGGAATGCTTTATGACATCTCTCCGTATTATTTCAGCGATCTTTCGGAAGATCATATGAACGATCTGGCACACAATATTAAGTCGTACGAACAAAACGATGTGTTAAATATTCAAGGTGAGTCCCGTAAAGGGGATACGTATATGGAATTTCATGTTGACGAAGAAGCTCTTCGCGATTTGGTTCTGAACCTGTTTTATCAACCCGCTGAATGATGAGGCACCGCCGCGAATTCAACGTTCGCGGCGGTGATTTTCTATTTGAAACGAGGTGACTTCTGTGTACGTGATTAAAGCGTCTCTTGTTGCGGAAGTGTATCGGTATATGGGAGTTCACGGAAACGAACACAGCCGTGAGCTGGAAGCGTTGGTTTCAACAGCGATCGAAAGAGTGTCTATGGCGGCGTCTCCGTCGGCCTGTCAGAAAATAATGCCCGTCAGTGTGCATGACGGGCGATGCGTCACGGTTGGGGAGCGTTGTCTGGAAAGTGCCGATCTGGCGTCACACCTCGAGGGTTGCGATCAGGTGATTCTGTTTGCGGCGACGCTTGGGTGTGATGTGGATCGATTAATCGATCGAGACAGCCTGCTACGGCCGTCCTTGGCTGTAGCGGAGCATGCGGCGGCAACCGTGTTGATTGAGCAGTTTTCGGATGAGTGTTGCGAACAAACAGACAGAGAGCTTGGGGATGATGTCTCGTTGACACCGCGCTTCAGCCCGGGATACGGGGATTGTCCGCTGTCCTGTCAGACGGTATTGCTGCATCAATTAGAAGCGTATAAACAGATCGGATTAACGTTGACAGATAAATATATGATGACGCCTGTGAAATCGATTTCCGGTTGGCTCGGTGTCACAAATGAGAAACGAACGTGTTTCAGTAAAGGGTGTGCAATGTGCCTTCAACGGCATTGTGCGTTCAGAAAGGAAGGGAATGTCGATTGAGAACGATCACAGAGCATCTCGGCAAGAGACGCCTCTTTTTTGAAGGGGCTATGGGAACGATGCTTCAGGAAGCAGGGCTGCCTGACGGCTATCTTCCGGATCTTTGGAGTGTGGAGAATACCGAAGCGGTCAAGTCCGTTCATCGTCAATACCTGAAGGCCGGTTGTACGATTCTCAAAACCAATACCTTCGGAGCCAATGCCTTAAAGCTGGCTCCTCACGGTTATACTGTTGCAGAGGTGGTTTCGGCGGCGGTCGGCATTGCGGCGGAGGCGATTGCCGAAGAAAAGGCAGAGGCGTTTATTGCGCTGGATATCGGGCCGACGGGAAAGTTGCTCAAGCCGCTCGGAGATCTGTATTTCGAGGATGCTGTCGAGCTGTTCAAAGACATGGTTAAAGTCGGAGCGCAGGCAGGTGCTGATGCGATCCTGATCGAGACGATGAGTGACAGCTATGAGTTAAAGGCGGCGGTGCTTGCGGCAAAGGAGGCATCGGATCTTCCGATCTTCTGTACCGTTGTGTTCGATGAGCACGGTCAATTGTTGACCGGAGCGGATATTGTCGGCGTAACAGCTATGCTGGAGGGGCTCGGCGTATCCGCTGTCGGAATGAACTGCGGACTCGGACCACAGTCTATGCTGCCTCTTGTCAGACGTTTACGGGAGTATTGCTCGCTTCCCGTGATCGTGAATCCGAACGCGGGGCTTCCGCGATCGGAAAAGGGCAAAACCGTATTCGATGTCACCCCGCAACAGTTTGCGGAAAATATGCGTCCTATTGCAGAGGAAGCGGCCATTCTCGGAGGATGCTGCGGCACGACACCCGCTCACCTGAAGGCTATGATCGACGTATGTAAAGCGGTGGACATGCCTGTGACACATTCTTACGAACGCCTGCTTGTGAGCTCCTATGCAACAGTCAATGAGATCGGAAGTATCCCGACGGTGATTGGTGAGCGCATTAATCCGACAGGGAAAAAGCGCTTTAAGCAGGCGTTGCTGGAAGACGATATGAGCTATATCTTACACGAAGCGGTTGATCAAGAGGAAGGCGGAGCCCATATTCTTGATGTGAATGTCGGTCTTCCCGAAATCGATGAATGCGAGCGACTGCCGCGTGTTGTACAGGAATTGCAAAAAGTGACCGCTCTTCCTCTTCAGCTCGATACCTCGAATGCCGATGCGATGGAACGCGCTCTTCGCGTGTATAACGGAAAGGCTTTGATCAATTCCGTAAACGGTAAAGAAGAGAGCTTACAGGCGATTCTTCCGCTGGTGAAACACTACGGCGGCGGTGTCATTGCGTTGACGTTGGACGAAAACGGTATTCCTTCGACGGCAGAGGGACGATTGGCTATAGCGCGTAAAATTGTAGAACGCGCCGAAGCGGTCGGGATTCCTCGCCGAGAGATTTTGGTTGATGTGTTAACATTGCCTGTCAGCGCCGATCCTTCAGCGGCTCGTGTAACGCTGGAGGCTCTGCGGCTTGTTAAGCAGGAGCTTGGTGTAAAAACCGTACTCGGCGTATCGAATGTGTCGTTCGGACTTCCTTCGAGAGAACAGATCAATGCGGCGTTTTTGAACATGGCTGTATTGTCGGGGCTGGATGCCGCCATTATCAATCCGAAAAGCTATACGATGATGCAATCGATCGCGTCCTCTGCGGCTCTCCTTGAGAAAGACGAGCACTTTGAACGGTATATTGCGAGTAACGGAGATTCAAAATCGTCGGCGGTATCGTCCGCTCCGCTTTCCGAAGTATCGCTCAAGGAGGCGGTGATCAAAGGCCTATCGTCGGATGCCGCGAAGTTGACAGAGGTTGAACTGGAGCAAGGGAGCGAACCGCTTCATATTATTGATGAACAGTTGGTCCCCGCGCTGGATTATGTCGGACAGGGCTTTGAAGAAGGGCGAGTGTTTTTGCCTCAGCTTCTGATGAGTGCGGAAGCGGCCAAGGCGGCATTTGAGGTACTGAAGTCGTCTTTGTCCTCAACCGAAGCAACATCCGATGCTCGTACAGTTGTGATCGCGACGGTTGAAGGGGATATCCACGATATCGGCAAAAACATTGTCAAAGTGATGCTCGAAAACTATCAGTTCCGCGTTGTAGATCTCGGGAAGGATGTGCCTGCTCAAACTATTGTCGATGCGGCCGTCCGTGAGCATGCAGATATTGTGGGACTCAGCGCTTTGATGACGACGACTGTTCCTGCGATGGAGCAGACGATCCGTTTGCTGCGGCAACAGGCACCGTTCGTAAAGGTATTAGTCGGCGGTGCGGTTTTGACAGAGGATTATGCTGCTCGTATCGGTGCGGACGCCTATGCGAAGGATGCCATGGCGGCCGTACAGTATGCCAAGAGTCTTGGGTAACAAAAAAGCGATTCGAGAGAATGGTTCTCGAATCGCTTTTCATATTCAGCTTGCAGAGGGGCATACGGAAGACAGAGGACATTCTGCGCATTTGGGTTTCCTTGCTGTACAGATATCCCGTCCGAAGTGTACCAATCGATGACAAAACGCATTGCTTTCCTGCGGAGGTAACAACGCGCGGAGTTGGGTTTCCACCTTCTTGGGATCCGTAGAATCGCAAAGTCCGAGGCGGTTACTGATACGGATGCAATGGGTGTCTGCAACAACGCATCCCGGCACCCCGAATACATCCCCGCAAACCAGATTGGCGGTTTTTCGTCCGACGCCCGGGAGCTTTATCAGTTCTTCAACAGTGGAAGGGATTTCGCCGTGATAGACGGTTTCAAGCATAGCGGCCATCGCGATAAGATCGCGGGCCTTGGTTTTGTAAAGACCGCAGGAGCGAATGAAGCTTTCTACCTCGTCTTGTGATGCGTTTGCGAGTGAAGCGGCATCGGGAAACCGCTCAAAAAGAGCAGGCGTGACCATATCGACACGTGCATCGGTGCATTGCGCAGACAGCCTGACGGCGACAAGAAGCTCAAAAGCGTTGGAAGCCGTGAGCGAGCATTCGGCAAGCGGATACCGCTCTTTTAAGGCGTTTACCGCCGTCTCAGCGCGTTGTTGTTTCTTTGTTTGTCGTGCCATAGTGATCCTCCGTTGTACGTGTTCTTTTTTGAGTGTAACAGATTTTACGGATGTTGTCAAAGGGTTTCTTGACATCCACTCATACACTTTGTATAATAAAATAATAAAGAGTAAAAGGCGGGTGAGTGTTCTGTGAAACGTGTAGCGTTCCGTTCGATCGTTCCGTTGATTCGCGAAGCGTTTGAAAACGGAAAGACGATTACCATTTCCGTAACGGGAACCAGTATGACGCCGACGTTGGATCCTCGCGATGCGGTTGTTTTGCAGGATGTAAAGGGACATTCCATTCAAAAAGGGGACATTTTGCTTTACCGTCGGGAAAGCGGGCAATATGTGTTACACCGTGTTGTCAATGTTACGGATGAATATCTTGATTTTTGCGGGGATGCTCAGGTATATCTTGAAAAGCATATTCCGAAAAGCGCCGTGATCGCGCGCGTCTGTTCTTACGAAAAGAACGGGAAAACGGTCTCTCTGGAGATGATCCGCAAGCAAGGCAAACGGCGCTTGCTCACGCGTCCGTTTCGCCGTGTTGTCGGTGTTGTGCGCCGTCAGTTTATAGGAGAGAACGGAGAGCGTTCGATGGCACCGACGCGTTATATATGGTCGTACGTAAAGCGCCATATCAAGATGATTCTGATGATGTGTCTGCTTGCCGGTATCACGGCGGCCTGCACGCTCGGTATGGCGATCACATCCGGTCATATTATTGATAAAGCGTTTTATAATGATATGCAACACTTCCTTGAATGGTTTTTGGTGCTGTTCATTTTGCTGATCGTATCGGTGGTTTCGAATTTTATTTACAGTCATCTTCGGGCTAAGACGATCGCACGCTTGAAGAACGAAATGCGAGAATCGCTTTTTAAAGAACTTTTAACGAAGCAGTATCGCTCGGTTCAGGAAATGCATTCCGGCGATATTCTGAATCGGTTCTCCAGTGATATAACCTTGATTGCCGATAGCGCAGTCAGCCTGATACCGCAATCTGTGTCGCTTGCCGTACGCTTGCTCGGCGGTATTTCGTTTATGCTGTTCGTCGATACGGTGTTTACGTTGATCGTCGTTGTCGGCGGTGTGGTGCTGGCAACAATGATGCAGCTTTTCAGTCGTGTCTATAAGAAGCTTCATAAGGAATGCCAGGAAACTGAAGGAAAAGCACGGTCGTTCCTGCAGGAATGTGTTGAAAATCTTGTGGTTGTGAAGTCCTTTTCCAATGAGGAGGACGTCGTTGAAAAGCTCGATGAGATTCAAGAGAGCAGCTACAAAAAGCAAGTGCGTCGAAACCTGTATTCCGGGATCGGCAATATGGCCGTGTACAGCGGTTTTACGCTGGCGTACTATATGGCTCTTGCGTGGGGTATTCTCCGTGTAGCCGGGCGTTTCGGAACCGCGGCGATGATGTCGCTCGGTACGTTTACGACGTTCCTGCAGATCATGGAACAGATTCGCAACCCCTTCCGTTCGGCATCGGGGATTTTACCGCAATATTACTCTATGCTCGCTTCTACAGAGCGTTTGCAGGAGCTTACGCTTTTGCCGAACGATGATCGGGCTGACGCAACCGGTTCTGCAAAAGAACTGTACGAACGTATGAAAGCGTTACACATTTGCGGTGTCACCTTCGCGTATGAAGACGAGAAGCCGATTCTCAGTAACCTCGATCTTTCCTTTGATAAAAACGCGTTAACGGCGATTGTGGGGCCGTCGGGTGCCGGTAAGACGACGATGATCAAACTGCTGCTCGGCCTGATTGTGCCGCAGGACGGTGAAATTGTGTTGGAAACCGATTCCACGCCTGTCACCGTCAATGCTACAACGCGTCATCTTTTTGCTTTTGTACCTCAGGGGAATATGATCCTTTCGGGCACCATCGCGGAAAATATTCGGTTCGGCAATCGGGACGTTTCCGATGAGCGATTGAAAGAGGTATGCCGTTTGTCGTGTCTCGAAAAAACCGTCCGCTCATTACCGCATGGATTGAACACGATGATCGGCGAGCGCGGGTTCGGTTTATCCGAAGGACAGATTCAACGTTTGGCGATTGCTCGTGCGCTGGCAAGTGATTCGCCGATTTTGTTACTTGATGAATGCACCTCGGCGTTGGATATGGAAACCGAAAAACAATTGATCCGCAATCTGAAGGCGCTCGATAACCGTACGATTCTGTTTATATCCCATCGAACGGCGGTACTCGACAATGCGGATGCCATTGTGCGTCTTGACGATCCGAGTCATACAGCCATACATTAAATGCATAACACGGAGGTGTTCTGATGAAACGGTTTGTGTCTTTTTTGCTCGCTCTGACAGTATGTCTGACGTTGACATCGTGCTATGCGGCTGAGCCTGCCGAAGCCCCTTCGGTTACGGATGAACAGCGTCTGGCGGAGTCGATCGGTGAGGTTGCACCGCTTCTGTATATGGCAACCGATGCTGACGGAGATCGTGTTTGGTTATTTGGCTCGATTCATATCGGCTACAAGGAGCTGTATCCGTTGCCGTCGTATGTTATGGATGCGTTTGAAGAAGCGGACGCGTTAGCCGTTGAGGTGGATATCAACGATATGACCGATTCTATCGGTGCGTACGGCGATCTTATGAAGATGGTATCGTATACGGACGGCACAACGATCAAAGATCATATTGACGCCGATCTGTATCAGCGTGCTGTGAAGATTCTGGAGGATCATCTGTACGTGACCTCTGCGCTTGAAACCTTTAAGCCCTATATCTGGTCGTCGTTGCTGGATGAGCTTTTGATGCAACAATCGGCGTTGGATTCGGCGAACGGTGTGGATCAGCATCTTCTCGATTTAGCCTATGATCAAGGCAAGCCGATCGTGGAAGTGGAGTCGGCAGAGGAGCAGTTTGCTATGCTCGGCGGATTTCCCGATAAACTGCAGGAAATGATGCTCGAAGAAAATGTTGATATGTATGAGCGC
>JAFQMR010000033.1 GCA_017396175.1 Clostridia bacterium | reverse complement strand
TCATTGATGCGGACAAGGGACACGCGATGCTCGCCGTCTTCGGGTGCATCTATGCATACGGTAGTGCTGTCGGGAGAGACGCCGACTCGCGTCCAGCGCCCGTCCAGACGGATCTGTACATACAGCGGCTGGTTCAGCGCAGGAGCGTCAAACTGAAACGACAGCGTCTTGCCGCAAAAGCGGAAAAATACACCGGAGTTGGTCCAGTCCAGCGCCAGCGCATCCGCACGCACGTCTGCACGTCCGAGTATATGAAGCTTGTTTTCGGGAAGGGTGATGACAACAGACATCGGAGGTGACACATCCTTTTACGGTGAATCAAAGCGAGCGCTCCAGCCACACAGCGCCGACGTCGAGGGCGCTGTAGAGGCCGTTCTTTTCGCTCTTCTTGAGAATACGGTCCTTCATACGAAGCTCTTCGTCCGTCGAGAGAAGCTGAACGCTGACGCGGTCGGCGATTTCCTGACCGTTGACGGTCTTGGTGGACAGGATCTGGAGCATCACGACGCATTTCTCGGTGATATCGCCGTAGTAAATGGTGTTGCCCGAGCGGACAAGGGGCTTGCCCTTATAGGTGAGGAATTCTTCGTTGGTTGCAGCCATGGTTAATAGCCTCCTTCTAACGTACACAGTGGGTGAAAACGCAACAAGAAAGCGGCAGCCATCGAAAACGATACGCTGCCGCTTGCAAGTGGCGTAACGATCAGCTGTTCAGATACGAACGCACCATCGAGCGAAGCAACTCATCGCGGTCGACCTTGCGGATGAGGGAGCGGGCGTTCTTATGCGTCGTGATATAGGTCGGATCCTCCGACAGCATATATCCGACGAGCTGGTTGATGGGGTTGTAGCCCTTTTCCTGCAAGGCGTTGTACACCTCGGTCAGGATCATTTTCATCTGCAGCTCCTTATCGTCGCCGATGGAAAATGTCATAGTATTGCCGCTCATAAAACTTACCTCCGTTCATGGAATGTGCGTAAAAAACAGAAACACAAACATATTATAGCGCATTCGGCGGCGTTTTGCAACCCTTTATACGCGAAGAGTACAGCCTTTTTCTTCAAGTTTCTTGAAGATTTTAGCCAAAGCGGGCTCGATATCGCTGTCGGAAAGGGTTCCTTCGTTGCTGCGGAACCACAGACTGTAGGCGACGCTCTTCTTGCCCTTTTCGATCTGACTGCCCTGGTATACGTCGAACAGGCGCACATCCTCGAGCAGCTTGCCGCCGCCCAGACGAATAGCCTCTTCGATATCAGCGGCGGGAAGCTCTGCGTCGCAAAGAAGCGCCAGATCGCGTTCCACAGCGGGGAAGCGGGGGAGCGGCTTGTACAGCACGAGCTTCGACTCGGCGGCGAACAGCGGCGTCAGCTCCACCTGCGCCACGTAGGTGCGCACCGCGAGTCCGACAGTCTCGGCGGTATCGGGGTGAAGCTCGCCGAAGACGGCGACCGTTTCACCGTCGACGGTGGCGACGGCTTGACGTCCCGGGTGGAGGAAAGGCTCCGACGCGCGGGCAAAGCGTACCTCGAGATCGAACGCGGCAAAGAGCTGCTCCAGCAGGCCCTTCAGCGTGAAGAAGCTCTCCTGTTCGCCGTAGAGGCCGAGAGACAGCGCGGGAAGCTCCAGCGGTTGCTCGGTGAGCGGCAGGGACTTCGGGACAAAGCGCTTGCTCACCTCGAACAGGCGCACGGCCTTTGCCTTGCGGTTGTAGTTGGTGGACAGCACGCTGAGCATACTGGTGATCAGCTGGGTACGCATCGTTGAATACTCGTCGCCGAGCGGATTTTTCAGCACGACGGCCTGACGGCGGGGATCCTCCTGAGGCAGGTTCAACAGGTCGATGGCCTTCGAGCCGATGAAGGAATAGGTGGTGATCTCCTGCATACCGTTCGCGCACAGAAGCGCCTTGATGCGGTCGGTCTTGACGCGCTCGGGGAGCTTCTTGCCGCGGGTGACGGCGCCGCGCATCGGCGTGCCGACGATGTGGTCGTAGCCGTAGATACGCATCACTTCCTCTGCAAGATCCGCGCGCCCTTCAATGTCATCGCGGAAGGAGGGAACCTTGCAGGTCAGCGTGCCGTTCTCGAGCGTCGTCTCGATGCACAGGCTGTTGAGGATGGACGCCATCGTGTCGTGCGGAACAGCCACGCCGAGAAGCTCGGTGATGCTGTCCGCCTTGACGGTGAGCACACGGGGCGCGGGAAGCTCCGCGTAGCGGTCGATCGCACCGTCGAGGAT
>JAFQMR010000032.1 GCA_017396175.1 Clostridia bacterium | reverse complement strand
TGAACAACGGAACGATACCGTCAATTAAGGTCGGCAGAGAAAAACGAATTGCGAAATCAGATTTAATAAATTTTATGAGAGCAAGAGAGCTTAGTTCGAACCCCGTTAAGAATTCTTGCCACAAGACTCCCAAAATAGTCTGGACTTCGGAAGATGCTTATGGTATTGTTCCTGTTGGCAAAAACCAATATAGATTACAGAAAGGAATTGAAATTTATGACAACGGGCAAATTCTCGGCAAGCGTTCAAGCTAAGAACGGAAGACTGTATGCCGTTATACAAGTGAAAATTAACGGCAAAACCAGACCCGTGTGGCGTACCCTCGGCTTACCCGAAGGCACACCCAAGGCAAAGGTCAACAAGGCTTATAGAGAGGTGGTGGACAAATATGAAAAGGAATATGGAAGAGGACTCGCCCTTGGTGGACGTCCCGATGCAAATATTCCCGTGTATGATTACCTATGCATATTTCTGAAAAGAGTAAAGCCTAACCTTCAAATGAATACATACAACAGCTATGAAATGCTGATAGAGGGCAAAATCAAACGGTACTTTACAAGGCATAAAAACCTAACGGTTGAGAATCTAAAGCCTAAAGATATCCAAGCCTTCTATGATTATTTGTTTAAAGAAGGCGTGGTTGCAAACACGGTTATCCATTATCACGCTCTTCTCCGCCGTGCATTCCACATAGCCTTTAAGGATGAGATGATAGATGCAAATCCCTTCGACCGAATCGACAGACCGAAGAAAAACAAATTTAATAATGACAACTACACCGAGGAAGAACTGCTCACGCTGTTGGAACTCACCAAGGATGATATAATCTATCCTGCCATAATGCTCGGCGGTGGTATGGGACTCAGGCGCAGTGAAGCCTTGGGTGTAAGATGGTCAAGAATAAACTGGGAAGAAAGGTCAGTACTGCTTGATACTAAAATAGTTGAGTACACAGAAAACGGTAAAACCGTAACCATCCCCGAAGAACAGATGAAAAATAAATCGAGCAGACGCACATTACCTCTGCCCGAACCCGTGTATGAAATGTTGATTGAAGTTAAAGAAAAGCAAGAATTATACCGAAAACTATTCAAAAGCAGTTACAACCGAAAGTATCACGATTATGTATGTGTTGACCAACTCGGCAATCTTATAAAGCCGTCCTATATAACGTCACATTTCAGCGACCTGCTAAAAAAATACGGCTTACGGCACATACGATTCCACGACCTACGGCATACATTTGCGAGTATATTGCTCGGCAAGGAAGTGCCGCTAATAAATGTGTCCAACTTCCTTGGGCACTCGGATATTGGGACAACAGCAAATATTTATGGGCATCTCGATACTGCAAGTAAGAAAGCAAGTGCGGCGGTTATAACCGATGTGCTTTGCAAAACAAAGGACTAATGGAGAAGAATATGGAAAAGGAATATATGAGCGGATGTCAGTTACGGCAATATCTTCATATCTCAACACGCAAGATGAAATATCTGATGGATAACAATTATATCCCACACGAAAACACAGGCCACGCAACTCACAAATACAAAGTTCTTATAGAAGATGCCGAACACTTCAAATGGCGAATGGAAAACGAGGTGGGATTCCTTGCAGAGCTTGTAGGTATGTTTTCAAATCGCACCGAATGGCATCCGCGAGTATTACTTGAACCCACAAAACAAAACTGTAAAGAGTTTATGCAGTGGTTAAAATTTGAATGGCAAGAACTGCCCGATGCTGTGCCCACGTCGGAGGTTTCAAGGCTGTTAGGGTGTAGACCCCAACTGATACATCAAATCGCGCGTGAGGGCGGTTTTACGGCAATTAAAATCGGTTGTACGCAGTACATATCTAAAAAAGAACTTATAATCTATGCATCCTCGCCTGAAAAGGTTTCAAACCCAACAGGTGAAAAATATAAAGCACTTATAAAAACCTTTAAGGCAAAACGCTCAAGAGAAATTGAAAACGAAAAACGCAGAGAGAAACGGAGGCTTGCACGAATTGAAAAAGGATATTAAAATCCCCGGATATTACGGTGGCAAAATTAAAAACCACAAGGCTTGGACGGTAGAACAAACCGCAGCATATCTTGATATGTGTTTAAAGACGGTTTACAGCTATATAAAAAAAGGAAAACTTCCTGCCACAAAGGTTGGCAGACAGTATTATATATCAAGCTACGATGCAAGGGAGATAAAAAGAAAACAATCGCAATCCTAAGATTGCGATTGTCCTTGGCGGAGGGTAAGGGATTCGAACCCTTGGTACGGTATTAAGCCGTACAACTGATTTCGAGTCAGCCCCGTTATGACCACTTCGATAACCCTCCGTGTATGTCAAACTCTAAAATAGAGTTTTAACCGATATTAAATTTATATTAGATAGTGCATTAGATAAGAAAGTGGAATCAAAGCCGTGTTACTCTGCAAACCCGCACCGTTAAAGGCTTTGTGAAATGACAGTTACCACTTGAATACGAGAATTTCGAGTCAGCCCCGTTATGACCACTTCGATACGTCTCCGTATTAACTTAGTTTTGAATTTTGCACGGCTTTTGCAAGGCCGAAGTTGAAATGCGTTCACTCAAAATTCAAGAAAAATGAAGCATTTGCGAGATATTGCGAGAAAACAAGAGCTTTCGCGACTCACCAAGTGATAAGCTCGGCTACCTTTCGAGTCAGCCCCGTTATGACCACTTCGATATCTCTCCATCTATGTTAAACCCCGTTTTGGAGTATAACGACTATTCAATTTTTCATCGAACGGGGAGCCCCGTTATGTCCTGTTGCGGTTTGCGAAATTTTTTGCTCGCTGTTCGCTTCGCAAAATTTCGACCGCTGCCACTCCTTTTTGCTCCCTTTTTCCGCCACCGGCGGCGGTCGCAAACGTCCCCACTTCGATATCTCTCAAGTATATGTTAAACTCCCAAGGGAGTGTTAACTCTGTTCAGCGTTATTTATTTTAACAAAAAGACGTCCCTTTGTCAAGCAAAAAGGACGTCTTTCTTAAAAGTTTTTTATTTTTTGGGGAACGGAGCAATTATTTCTCCATTACCTTTACCATAACTGCCTTTTGTGCATGGAGACGGTTTTCAGCTTCATCCATTATCTCGTTTACGTGAGCCTCAAATACCTCTTCGGTTATCTCCTCGCCCTTATGTGCGGGGAGGCAATGGAGCACGATGCAGTCGGGCTTTGCTACCTTCATAAGCTCGCTAGTTACGCAATAGCTCTTGAATATCTTTTTGCGTTCCTCTGCTTCGCCCTCCTGACCCATACTTGCCCATACGTCAGTATAGATGGCGTCTGCATCCTTTGCGGCTTCGTAGATATCGTCTGTGAGAAGGAAATCCTTATCCTTTGCAAATTCAAGCACCTTTGCATCGGGCTCGTAGCCCTTTGGGCATGCTACCGCTACGCTCATACCGACCTTAAGGCCGCCTACGATGAGAGAGTTTGCCATATTGTTGCCGTCACCGATATATACGAGCTTCTTTCCTGCAAAGCCGCCCTTATATTCACGGATGGTCTGAAGGTCTGCAAGCACCTGACAGGGATGGCAGAAATCGGTAAGTCCGTTTATTATCGGAATTGAGCCGTATTCGGCAAGCTGCTCTACCTTTTCCTGCTCGAAGGTCCTTATCATAATTCCGTCTACGTAACGGGAAAGAACGCGTGCGGTATCGGCAATAGACTCGCCTCTGCCGAGCTGAAGGTCACGCGAGCTTAAGAAAAGCGGATATCCGCCGAGCTGATACATTCCAACCTCGAAGGATACTCTCGTTCTGGTAGAGGATTTTTCAAATATAAGTCCAAGCGTTTTGCCTGCGAGGCGATGATGGGTTATTCCCTTCTTGTTTTCTGCCTTCAATTCATCGGCAAGGTCAAGTATTTCAATTATTTCCTTTTCGGAAAGGTCGAGTAATTTAAGTAAATGCTTCATTTTTATTTCTCCGCTCTTGCTTCAACTGATTTTTTGATTATTTCAAGACCCTTATCTATATCTTTATAAGAGATTATAAGGGGCGGCAAAAGTCGCATAGACGATTTTGCTGTAAGGGTGAGGCAGCCGTTTTCGGCTATCTCGCGGGAGACCTCCTTGGAGTTGCCGTTTATAAGGTCAAAGGCGATGAAAAGACCGAGTCCGCGAACGTTTTTAACGTTTTTGAAGGTCTTTATTTTGTTGCGGATATATTCGCCCTTTTCACAAACATCCTTTTCCATTTGAGGATCGGTAGTGCGCTTCATTACCTCGATCGCGCCCGCGCAGACTATCGGGTTTCCGCCGAAGGTTGAGCCGTGCTGACCGTAGGAGAGAACGTGCTCGCATTTTTCATTTGCAAGAACTGCACCGATAGGCATTCCGCCGCCGAGTCCCTTTGCGAGAGTTACTATATCGGGGTGGATATCAAAATAGTTGCAGGCAAGAAATTTACCGGTGCGAAGAACGCCGGTCTGCACCTCGTCGACGATAAGTAAGAGGTCGTGCTCGTCGCAAAGCTTCTGAATTCCCATAACGAGATCGTTATCGAGGAGATTTACGCCGCCCTCGCCCTGAATAAGCTCTATCATTATTGCGCATACGTTTTCGTTTATCGTTTCGGCGATAGACTCAACGGTATTCTCTGCGGGATATACGAAGCCGCTCGTAAGAGGCTGGAAATGCTTGTGATACGACTCCTGTCCCGTTGCGGAAAGAGTGGTTATCGTTCTGCCGTGGAAGGAGTTGTTAAGAGTGAGAATTACGTTTCTGTGGGGTCCGTATTTATCCGCCGCGTATTTTCTTGCAATTTTGGTCGCGCCCTCGTTTGCCTCGGCGCCCGAGTTTGCAAAAAATACTCTCTTCATACCGGTTGCCGCAATTACTCTCTCGGCAAGCTCGATATTGGTGGGGTTATAGTAAAGGTTACAGATATGACCTACCTTTTTTACCTGCTTGATCACGGCGTTTACGTAGTTTTTATCGGCATATCCGAGCGCGTTTACAGCAATGCCTGCCGCAAAGTCGATGTATTTTTTACCGTTTACGTCGATAGCGGTGGCTCCTCTTCCCTTTTCGATTACCACGGGGTAACGGTCGTAGGTCTCGAGCATTACCGCCTTATCTCTTTCAATATAGTATTTTGAATCAAACATTACGCTGTCTCCTTATCTGTGGATTATGGTGCCGAAGCCCTCGTGTGAGAAAAGCTCAACTATGATCGAGTGCTTTACACGTCCGTCAATTATACTTGCCGACTTTATCTCGAGCTTTACCGCATTTGCAATGCTCTCTATCTTCGGTATCATTCCCCCGGTGATTATGCCGCTCTTTATGAGGTCGGGTATCTCGGAAAGCTTGATATCGGAAATAAGAGAGCTTTCGTCGTGAGCGTCCTTCAAAACGCCGCGGACGTCGGTAAGGACGAGAACTCTGTCTGCCTTTAGGGCGATTGCTATTTCAAGAGCCGCGGTATCGGCGTTTATATTGTAGACCTCGCCGTTTTCGCCTGCCGCAACCGTTGAAACGACTACGATATAGCCGTTTGAAAGATTATCTCTGATTATTTTTGTATTTACGTCGGATATCTCGCCGACAAAGCCGTAATCGACGCCGTTATCGCTCTTTTTCTTTGCCTTGATAAGTCCGCCGTCGAAGCCTGAAATGCCTATTGCATTGCCGCCGGCGCAGTTTATCATACTTACGAGGTCCTTGTTTATTTTGCCCGCAAGAACCATCTGTGCTATTTCGGCTGTTTCGGCGTCGGTATAGCGAAGTCCGTTTACGAAGCGGCTCTCCTTGCCGACGCGCTTTAGCATATCGGTAATTTCGGGGCCGCCGCCATGGACGAGCACCACGTTTATTCCGATGCAGGAAAGCAAAACGATATCGGAGATAACTGCATTCTTGAGCTCCTCGTTTATCATAGCGTTGCCGCCGTATTTTATTACTATCGTCTTACCTCTGTACTGCGTTATATAAGGGAGGGCTTCTATTAGCACCTCTGCCTTTTTTTCAATCGAGTTAAAAGTAATTTCGTCCATTTTCTTTTCCTTTCGGGATATCAGGTTCTGTAATCGCCGTTTATTCTTACGTATTCGTAGGTGAGGTCGCAGCCGAAAGCAGTTGCCTCCTCGGTGCCGTCGTTTAAGTTGATGTCGATGATTATATGGTCCTTAAGGAGAATTTCCTTTGCCTTTTCCTCGGAAAAATCAACGCCTGCGCCGTTTTTGCAAACGGTTATCTCACCTGCCTCGCTTTTGAAGGCAATGTCTATCTTGTTTACGTCAAGCTCGCATTTTGCATAGCCGAGTGCGCAAAGGACTCTTCCCCAGTTTGCATCGGCACCGAACATTGCTGCCTTGGTGAGATTTGAGGAAATTACCGATTTTGCGGCAATTCTTGCCGTTTCTTTATCGGGCGCGTTGTAAACGTAGCCCTCCAAAAGCTTGGTTGCACCCTCGCCGTCTCTCGCTATCATCTGCGAAAGCTTTTTGCAAAGGAAGGTAAGTCCTTCCAAAAATACCTTGTAATCCTCGTTTTTCTCGGTGATCTCGGCATTGCCTGCCATACCGTTGGTCATAACGGAGAGCATATCGTTGGTGGAGGTATCGCCGTCGACGGAGATCATATTGAAGCTCTCGTCAGCCGCCTCTTTTACCGCTACCTTTATCATTTCGGGAGAAACGGCTACGTCGCCCGTGATAAATACGAGCATGGTAGCCATATTGGGATTTATCATACCCGAGCCCTTTGCAATGCCGCCCATACGGCAGAGCTTGCCGCCTACCTCGAATTCGACTGCTGCCTCCTTGGGCTTTAAGTCGGTGGTGAGTATTGCCCACGAGGCGTCCTCCCCGCCTTCTACCGAGAGGCTCTTTACGAGTGAGGGGATTCCGTCGGTAATCGCCTTTACATTAAGAGGCTGACCGATAACGCCGGTTGACGCGATTATTATATCCTTTTCGGAGATATTAAGCTCTTTTGCAAGTGCCTTGCAGGTAGTTTCCGCTACCTCAACGCCGTCCGCATTGCAGGTGTTTGCATTTCCGCTGTTGCAGATGGCGGCTATTGCCTTGCCGTCCTTGATATTTTCCTTGGTTACGGCAATGGGTGCGCCCTTGACCTTATTGGTGGTATAGACTGCCGCCGCAGAGCACATTACCTCGGATTTGATAAGTGCAAGGTCCTTTTTCTCTTTATTTTTACGGATACCGCAGTAGATTCCCGATGCGGTAAATCCTTTTGCCGCGGTTACGCCGCCTTTTATTTCTTTCATTTTCATTTCCTCAATTCAGTGATATCGTCTCGTCAATTCCGAGCATTATGTTCATACATTGAACCGCCGCTCCGCCCGAGCCCTTGCCGAGATTGTCAAGCACCGAGCAAAGCATTACCTGATCGCCGTTGGAAAAAACGTATATCTGAAGCTCGTTGGTGCCGTTTACAAGCTCGGGACTTAAAAATCCTCCGCTTTCGCTCAGATCGGCATTAAAGGGCATAACCTTTACAAAGTTACTGCCGCCGTAATATTTCTCGTAAACGGCGTTAAGCTCTTTTGGTAAGACCGAAAGCTTATCGGCGTTAAGCGGTACCGATACCAGCATTCCCTTATAATAGTCGCCTACCACGGGCAAAAATACGGGAGGCTTTGTAAGGGAGCATATTTTAGTCATTTCGGGGAGATGCTTATGCGAAAGCGAGAGAGCGTAAGGCATAGGAGCCTTTAAGCTGTTTTTATCTCTTGACTCGCCCTCGTATTTTTCAATAAGCTTTTTTCCGCCGCCGCTGTAACCCGTTAAGGAGGTTGCGGATATATCGGCATCGGGCGATAAAACGCCCTCCTTTACAAGCGGATATATAAGCGAGATAAAGCCCGAGGCGTGACAGCCGGGGACTGCAACTCTCTTTGAGCTTTTAAGCTTTTCCTTGAATTCTGCGCCGAGCTCCGAGAAGCCGTAGCACCAATCGGGATTTGTGCGATGTGCCGTTGAGGCGTCGATTATCTTGGCACTGCTTCCCTTTGCAAGCTCTACCGCTTCCCTTGCCGCAGCATCGGGAAGGCAAAGAAAGGTGATATCGGAATCGTTTATGAATTTTTTGATCACTTCGGGATCCTTACGGTCCTTTTCGGGAATGGTGAGAAGCTCAATATCGCTTCTTGCTTTCAGGCGCTCCTCTATCTGCATACCCGTAGTGCCGACGTTTCCGTCGACAAAAACTTTATATTTAGCCATTTATACTACCCAAAAATTTTTCCATTTCTTCTATTTGTATCGCTACCGCTTCACCTGCGGGGCCTCCGTAGACCCTTCTGCCGTTTACGCAGCGCTCAAGTGAAATGGCATCGTAGATATCTTCTTCAAATACGGGGGAAAAGCCCTTGTATTCCTCTATCGTGAGGCTTTCAAGATTTTTGCCGTTATCTATCGAGTAACGGACGAGTTCTCCGACCGCTCTGTATGCATCGCGGAAGGGGACTCCCTTTTTGGCAAGATAATCGGCACAGTCGGTGGCGTTTATAAAGCCGTCGGCTGCCTTTTTTCTCATCTCCTCCTTGTTTACCTTCATGGTAGCAAACATATCGGTAAATACCGAGAGGGACATCTTTACGGTGTCTACCGCGTCGAATACCGACTCCTTATCCTCCTGCATATCCTTATTATAGGCAAGCGGAATGCCCTTCATAACGGTGAGAAGCGCCATAAGGTCGCCGTAGACTCTGCCCGTTTTACCGCGGCAAAGCTCTGCTATATCGGGATTCTTCTTCTGCGGCATTATCGACGAGCCGGTCGAAAAGCCGTCGTCAAGCTCGATATAGCGGAATTCTCCCGAGCACCAGAGGATTATCTCCTCCGAGAAGCGGGAAAGGTGCATCATTATTATCGAGAAGCAGGAGGTAAGCTCGATGACGTAGTCGCGATCCGATACCGCGTCCATCGAGTTTGCCATAGGCGCCTTGAAGCCAAGAGCCTTGGCAGTTTCAAAGCGGTCTATGGGATGGGTGGTGCTTGCAAGTGCGCCTGCTCCCAAGGGGCATTCGCTCATTCTTTCAATACAGTCGTCGATTCTGGTTATATCGCGCTTGAACATCTGCGCGTATGCCATTACGTGATGTGCAAAGGTTACGGGCTGTGCCTTCTGAAGATGGGTGTAGCCCGACATTACCGTGTCGGTATTCTCCTTTGCGGTTTTTACAATAGCGGCGACAAGCGAGGTAAGAAGATCTCTTACCTCGTTTGCCTCCTTGCGAAGATTTAACTTTAAGTCGAGTGCGACCTGATCGTTTCTGCTTCTTGCAGTGTGGAGACGCTTGCCCGCGTCGCCTATCATTTCGGTGAGCATTCCCTCAACGAGTGAGTGGACGTCCTCGGCTTCGTCCGAGGCGTATTTGGGGTCTTTTAGCTCTTCCTTTATCTTCGAAAGGCCCGAAATGATATCGTTAAGATCCTTTTCGGATATTATTCCCTGCTTTGCGAGCATTCCCGCATGGGCTACCGAGCCTTCGATATCCTCGTTGTAAAGACGAATGTCAAACGGCAGAGAGGAATTGTAATCGTCGGTCTTTTTATCTATGGCTTTTTTGAAACGGCCTGTCCAGAGCTTCACGGAAATGCCCTCCTTGATTTTTCTTACTTGTTTTTCTTAAGGTCCTTAAGTGCCTTTACCTTTATGGGAAGACCGAAGAGATTGATGAATCCGTCGGCATCCTTCTGATCGTAGACCTCGTCCTCCGAGAAGGTTGCGATATCCTCGTCGTAGAGAGATTCGGGTGAGGTTACGGATGCGAGGATTACGTTGCCCTTATAGAGCTTTAATTTTACTTCACCGGTTACGGTCTCCTGAGTTTTGTCAACGAATGCGGAAAGTGCCTCGCGAAGAGGAGTGAACCACTGACCGAAATATACGAGCTCTGCAAAGCGCTCTGCAACGAGCTTTTTGTAGTGCATGGTATCTCTGTCGAGGGTAAGGGTCTCAAGAGCGTCGTGTGCGGCGTAGAGAATGGTGCCGCCGGGAGTTTCGTAAACGCCTCTTGACTTCATACCTACAAGACGGTTTTCAACCATATCGATTATACCGATACCGTTTGCGCCGCCGACGGCGTTAAGCTCCTTGACCATCGTTACGGCGTCGACCTTCTTGCCGTTCAAGGTGGTGGGAACACCCTTTTCGAAGCCGATAGTTACGTAGGTCGCCTTATCGGGTGCCTGCTCGGGTGAAACGCCGAGCTCGAGTATCTTATCGTACATAGGCTCGTTTGCGGGATCCTCAAGATCGAGTCCCTCGTGAGAAAGGTGCCATATGTTCATATCCTTCGAGTAGTTGGTCTCTCTGGTGATGTTAAGAGGAATGTTGTGAGCCTCGGCGTAGTCGATCTCCTCATCTCTCGATTTGATGTCCCATACTCTCCAGGGAGCGATTATCTCCATATCGGGAGCAAACGCCTTGATGGTAAGCTCGAAGCGAACCTGATCGTTGCCCTTACCGGTGCAGCCGTGTGCAATTGCATCGGCTCCTTCCTTTCTTGCTATCTCAACTATTCTCTTTGCAATAACGGGTCTTGCAAAGGAGGTGCCGAGGAGGTATTTACCCTCGTAAACCGCGCCCGCCTTGATGGTGGGATAGATATATTCTTCAATAAACTCTTCGGTGAGGTCCTCGATGTAAAGCTTGGATGCGCCGGTCTTTATTGCCTTTTCCTCAAGACCGGAAAGCTCCTTGCCCTGACCTACGTCGGCAGCAACGGCAATGACCTCGCAGCCCTCATAGTTTTCCTTGAGCCACGGAATGATGATGGAGGTATCAAGTCCGCCCGAATAAGCAAGTACGATCTTTTTAATCTTTTTCATTATATATTCTCCGTTCTGCCGTGATTTAACACGGCTGTTTTTTTATTTTTTACCACTGTATTATACACTTATATTTCGCAAAATGCAAGTTTATTTACAAAGTTTGTATAAATAAACATTTTTTATACCCGTATATCCTCATTTTTGTCTATTTTATATAGTCAATTTAATTGGTGTTTTTTGATGTTTTGAATATTTATGCAGTATATTCATTATTTTGCATATTTATGCACAATTTTAACGCCATTTTTTCAAAAATAAACAATTGACAAATTGCACATAAAAAACGCCCATCTCGGCGCAGTTTTGTTCAAAGATTAGAAAATGTTATCTTTTGTGATTTTGCTTGACTTTTTTGTTATAAAATGTTACAATTTATACTGACGAAGAATGAGCTTTTAAGAAGGAGGTAACGCAGATGAATTATGAACGCAGAGAAAAGATAAAAGAGCTTTTCAAGGTAAAAGAAATCATTACTTTAAAAGAGCTTTCTTCCCTTTTCCCCGAGGTTTCCACCATGACTCTTCGCCGCGATCTCGAATATTTCGAGCACGAGGGTCTTATCATGACTATCCGTGGCGGCTGCAAGGTGCTCGAGCATCACAAAATGCCCTCCGAAGATAATTACGAGGACCGTGCCGTTTCCAACGTCGTTGCAAAGATGCAGGTCGCAAAGGCGGCAGTTCCCTATCTCGAAAGCGGCAGAAGCGTTTTTATCGACAGCGGATCCACTATGATGTGTCTTGCAAAGCTTATCCCCAATATGAATTTTTCCGTCACCACCAACGCCCCCAACATCGCGCTTGAGATACTCCGTCATTCACAGACTACCGTTAATATCGTAGGCGGTCTTATAAACAGAGCAAATCTTGCCGATTCGGGCGCACAGGCACTTGCATTTATCAAGTCGGTAAATATCGACATCGCATTTATCGCTCCCGCAGGTCTTTCCGCGGCAGGCGGTTTCTCCTGCGGCAACTACGCAGAATGCGAGGTAAAGCGTGCAGTCATAAAAAAAGCAAATAAGGTAATACTGCTTATGGATTCCTCAAAGGTAGGAAAATCACTTGCATATACCTTTGCGAACTTCAAAGACATTGACGTCTTGATCACCAATGAAAGACTTCCCGAGAATCTCTACATCGCCGCCATAAAAGGCGGAGTCGAAGTGAGATCTCTGGATTTCTGATATAATTACAGTAATACATTTTAGGAGGATACATAATGAAAAACACAGCACTCAGACTTTACGGTGCAAATGATCTCAGACTCGAGACCTTTGAGCTTCCCGCTATCAAAGACGACGAGATCCTCGTTAAGATCATTTCCGACAGCCTTTGTATGTCTTCTTACAAGGCTACCATTCAGGGTCCCGCTCACAAGCGTGTTCCCGATGACGTTGCGGAAAATCCCATCATCATCGGTCACGAATTCTGCGGCGAGATCGTTGAGGTAGGAAGCAAATGGGCTTCCCAATTCAAAGCAGGCAACAAGTTTGCCATTCAGCCCGCTATGAACTATAAGGGCTCTCTTGACGCTCCCGGTTACTCCTTCCAGTACATCGGCGGCGACTCTATGTACGCTATCGTTCCCTCTTGCGTTATGGAAAGCGACTGCCTTTTGGCTTACGACGGCGACGCTTATTTCTACGGTTCTCTTGCAGAGCCCATGAGCTGCATCGTCGGCGCTTACCACGCAAACTATCATATTCCTCAGGGTACCTACGTTCACAACATGGGTATCAAAGAGGGCGGTACCCTTGCTCTTCTTGCCAGTGCAGGTCCTATGGGTCTCGGCGCTGTTGACTACGCTATCCACGCTGAGAGAAAGGCTTCTCTCGTTGTTGTTACCGATATCGACGACGCAAGACTTAAGAGAGCTTCCGAGATACTCACCGTTGAAGAGGCTGCCAAGAACGGTGTAAAGCTCGTATATCTCAACACCGCTACCGTTGAGGATCCCGTTGCTGCACTCCTCGAGTACACCGACGGCAAGGGCTACGACGACGTATTCTGCTTCGCTCCCGTTGCAGCTGTCGTTGAGCAGGCTGACGCAATACTTGGTAAGGACGGCTGTCTTAACTTCTTCGCAGGCCCCTCCAAGACCGATTTTTCTGCAAGATTCAACTTCTACAACGTTCACTACAACTTCACTCACATTGTAGGTACCTCCGGCGGTAACACCGACGATATGAAGGAAAGCCTTGCAAAAATGGAAAAGGGCATTTTGAATCCCGCTATGATGATCACCCACGTAGGCGGACTTGATTCTGCAGCCGAGACCACCAAGAACCTTCCCAACATCAAGGGCGGCAAGAAGCTCGTCTACACTCACAAGTCTATGCCCATGACCGCTATCGCTGACTTTGCAGAGCTCGGTAAGACCGATCCCTTCTTCGCAGAGCTCGATAAGATCGTTTCCGCTAACAACGGTCTTTGGTGCGCAGAGGCTGAAAAATACCTCCTCGCAAACGCAAAAGACCTCGTTATTGACTAAGTACATTTAATTTAATTACATTATATTAGATATGGAGGAATAAAAATGGCAACAGCAGTTATAATGCCTAAGGTCGGTATAT
This sequence comes from Clostridia bacterium, assembly GCA_017396175.1. Lineage (GTDB taxonomy): Bacteria > Bacillota > Clostridia > Oscillospirales > Acutalibacteraceae > RGIG1959. Next base: position 35,615 of record JAFQMR010000032.1, on the reverse strand, counting down.
CGGTTGAGAGCTGTGTTATCACCAAATGGCATAAGCAAAAGGGCGATGCTGTAAAAGCAGGAGATCTTCTCTTCTCTTACGAGACCGACAAGGCTTCGGTTGATGAGGAAGCAAAGGTTGACGGTACCCTTCTCGAAATATTCCAGGGTGACGGCGCTGACGTTCCCTGCCTTACCAACGTTGCGGTTATCGGCAATCCCGGCGAGGACGTTTCCGCTTTTGCACCCGCTGCAGAGGCAGACGAGGCTCCCGCAGAGGCAGCAGCTCCCGTAGCAGAAGCAGCAGCACCTGCAGCAGCAGAGGCAGCAGCTCCCGTTGCTCCCGTTGAGAGAGCAGAGGGCGAGATGATAAAGATCTCCCCCAGAGCTAAGGCTTTGGCAGCAAAGCAGAACGTTGATATCCGTTTTGCAGCAGGCACCGGTCCCTACGGAAGAATCATCGAGAGAGACATCAAGGCAGTTATCGACAGCGGCGTTACCTTCACCGGCGCAGCATTCGGTAAGGACGGCGCAGAAAACGCTACCGGCACCGGAATCGGCGGCAGAGTTTCTCTTGCAGATCTCATGGCAAAGCCCGCTCCCGCAGAGGCAGCAGCTCCCGCAGCAGCAGAGGCTGAGTATGAGGACGTTAAGATGAGCAACGTTCGCAAGGTTATTTCCAAGTCGATGCTCACCTCTCTTACCACTACCGCTCAGCTTACCCACAATATGAGCTACGACGCAACCGAGATCCTTAAATTCAGAAAGAATCTCAAGGCTAACGCCGAGAAGCTCGGTATGGGCAACATCACCATCAACGACATCATCATCTATGCAGTATCCCGTGTTCTTAAGAACCACAAGGATCTTAACGCCAACCTCATCGGCGGCGATACCATGAGATACTTCAACCACGTTCATATCGGTATCGCAGTTGACACCGAGAGAGGACTTTTAGTTCCCACTCTCCGCAATGCAGATACCCTCTCGCTTTCCGAGATCTCCGCACAGGCTAAGGCTCTTGCAAAAGAGGCTCAGGCAGGCAACATCAATCCCGATAAGCTTCAGGGCGCTTCCTTCACCATCTCGAACCTCGGTTCCTTCGGTGTTGAGAGCTTCACTCCCGTTATCAATCCTCCTCAGACCGGTATCCTCGGTGTTAACACCCTCACTACCCGCGTAAGAGAAGTAAACGGCGAGCTCAAGGCTTACCAGGCTATGAACCTTTCGCTCACCTACGACCACAGAGCACTTGACGGCGCTCCCGCTTCCAAGTTCCTCCGTGAGCTTTGCACCGTTTTGGAAAATTTTTCGATTTTCCTTGCGAAATAAGAAAGTGTGACTGAAAATGGATAAATTTGATCTTATCGTCCTCGGCGGCGGCCCTGCAGGCTATCTTGCAGGCGAGCGCGCGGGGCACGCAGGTCTTAAGACCCTCGTTATCGAAGAGAGAGCTTTGGGCGGCACCTGCCTCAACGAAGGCTGCATTCCCTCTAAAGCACTTCTCTACTCCGCAAAAATCTTTGATTACACCCGTCACGGCGACAAGTACGGCGTAACCTGCTCCTCTTCCTCTATCGATCAGGAAAAGGTTATCGCAAGAAAAAACAAGGTTGTTAAAACTCTCGTAGGCGGCATCGGTATGCAGCTCAAGGCTAACGGCGTTACCGTCGTTAACAAGAGAGGTATGATACTCGGCAAGAAGCCCGACGGCTTCCACGTTGAAGCTGACGGCGTTGAGTACGTTGCTACCAACCTTATCATCTCCACCGGTTCTACCGCAGTCGTTCCTCCCATTCCCGGTCTTAAAGAGGCTGTTGAGGCAGGCTTTGCGGTAACCAACAGAGAAATTCTCGATCTCACCGTTATCCCGAAGGAATTCGTAGTTATCGGCGGCGGCGTTATCGGTCTTGAAATGGCTTCCTATTTCAGCAGCGTGGGCTCTCACGTTACCGTTATAGAAATGCTTGACAAGATCGCAGGTCCCACCGACAAGGAGATCTCCAAGATACTCCAGAAGAACTACGAGGCAAAGGGCATCGAATTCAAGCTCTCCTGCAAGGTTACCTCCTTTGGCAAGGATTTCGTTGAATACGAGGAAAAAGGCGAAAAGAAGACCGTTAAGGCAGACAAGGTCCTTCTCTCTATCGGACGCCGTCCCAACACTCAGGGAATCGGCCTTGAAAACCTCCACGTTGAGATGGACAGAGCAGCTATCAAGACTGACGAGAAGATGCGCACCAACATCAGCGGTCTTTACGCTACCGGCGACGTAAACGGCAAGTCTATGCTCGCTCACACCGCTTACCGCGAGTCCGAGGTTGCTATAAACAACATTCTCGGCAAAAAGGATACCATGCGCTACAACGCTATCCCCGCAGCCATCTACACCAACCCCGAGGTTGCTACCGTAGGTGAGACTATCGACAGCGCTAAGGCAAAGGGCATCAATGCAAAAGAGATCAACATCACCATGAACTATTCCGGCCGTTACGTTGCTGAAAACGAAGGCGGAAACGGAATCTGCAAGCTCGTTGTAGATCAGGACAACAACCGTCTTGTAGGCGTTCACATGATCACCAACTACGCCTCCGAGATAATCTACGGCGCAGCTATGATGGTTGAGGCTGAAATGAAGATCGATGATATCAAGGAATTCGTATTCCCCCATCCCTCCGTTGCCGAGATCATCCGTGAAGCACTTTTCATGATATAAATTGAATTTTTATAAAATCTGTAAAAAGGAGTAATAAAAATGCCTAAGTCACAACACGTTAACTACGCACCCCTTCACAAGGCTCGCAAGATCACCTTCAAGGACATTCCCGTTTGTCAGTACAAAAAGACAATAAAGGAAGAAGTCGCTGAAGGCAACTTCACCAAAGCCGACCTCCTCGGCATCTACGAGGATATGCTCTCGATCCGTGAGTTCGAGACTATGCTTCAGACCATTAAGCTCGAAGCCAACTACAACAACAAGGCTTTCACCTATCCCGGTCCTTCTCACCTTGCTATCGGTGAGGAAGCTACCGCAGTAGGTCAGGCTTACCTCCTCGACGAGAACGACTTCATCTTCGGTACTCACCGTTCTCACCACGAGGTTATCGCAAAGGGTATGTCCGCTATCAAGAAGCTCTCCGAGGAAAGACTCGTTGAGATAATGGAAACCGTTCAGGGCGGCAGACTTTACGATATCATCAAAAAGCACTCCAAGACCACCGATATCAAAGCACAGGCTAAGGAATTCTTCCTCTACGGTCTTATGGCTGAGCTCTTTGCTAAGGATAACGGCTTCTCAAGAGGCCTCGGCGGCTCTATGCACGCTTTCTTCCTTCCCTTCGGTATATTCCCCAACAACGCTATCGTTGGCGGAAGCGCACCCGTAGGTACCGGTGTTGCTCTCTTCAAGAAGTGCAACAAGCAGAAGGGTATCATCGTTGCCAATGCAGGTGACGGTGCTGCTGCAAGAGGTCCCGTTTACGAGTCTATGAACTTCGCTAACATGGACCAGATGCGCGAGCTTTGGGGCGACGACTACAAGGGCGGTCTTCCCATAATCTACAACTTCAACAACAACAGCTACGGCATGGGCGGTCAGACCAAGGGTGAGACCATGGCTTACGGCGATCTCGCAAGACTCGGCGCTATGGCTGAGAACGGCATGAACGCTGAAAGAGTTGACGGTTGGAATCCTCTTGCTCTCATCGAGTGCTACAAGAGAAAGATCGCTGAGATCAACAAGGGCAACGGCCCCGTTCTTCTCGACGTTGTCACCTACCGTTTGAGCGGTCACTCCACCTCCGACGTTATGACCTACCGTACCAAAGAGGAGCTTGAGGAGTGGGCAGCACACGATCCCATCAAGGCATTCCCCGCTGACCTTCTTAAGTCCGGCGTTGTAACCGAGGACGAGCTTAAGGCAGTTGAAGAGCTTGCTGCTGCAAGAAACAGAGCAATGTTCGAGCTTGCTTCCGACCTCGAGATCTCTCCCTACACCGATTTTGAAAAGAACCCCGACTTCATCGAAAACCTCATGTTCTCCAACGAGAAGGTTGAGAAGATGCTCGATGCAAAGCCTGAAGTTCTTATGGAAAACAAGGAAGAAAACCCCAGAGTTATTCAGATAAAGAATAAGGCACGTTACGCTTTTGACGAGAAGGGCAAGCCCTACTCCAAGGCTAAGGTTTACAACATCCGTGACGGTATCTTCGAAGCTATCTTCGACAAATACTACACCGATCCTACCCTTATCGCTTACGGTGAGGACGTCAGAGACTGGAACGGTGCATTCTCCGTTTACCGTGGTCTTACCGAAGCTATCCCCTATCACAGACTCTTCAACTCTCCCATCGCCGAATCCGCTATCGTCGGTACCGCTGTTGGCTACGGTATGGCAGGCGGCCGTGTAATCGTTGAGCTCATGTATGCTGACTTCATCGGTTGCGCAGGCGACGAGATATTCAACCAGCTCGCAAAATGGCAGGCTATGTCTGCAGGCGGTCTTAAGATGCCCGTTGTTCTCCGTGTTTCCGTTGGTTCCAAGTACGGTGCACAGCACTCTCAGGACTGGACTGCTCTCTGTAACCACATCCCCGGCCTCAAGGTAGTATTCCCCGTAACTCCTTACGATGCTAAGGGTCTTATGAATACCGCTTTGATGGGCACCGACCCCGTTGTATTCTTCGAGAGCCAGAGAATCTACGATCTCGGCGAGCAGTTCCACGAGGGTGGCGTTCCCGAGGGCTACTATGAGATCCCCTTCGGCGAGCCCGACGTTAAGAAGGAAGGTAAAGATATCACTATCCTTACCGTTGGCGCAACTCTTTACAGAGCTTTGGAAGCTGCAAAGACTCTTGAAGAGAAATACGGTCTCTCTGCTGAGATCATCGATGCACGTTCCGTAACTCCTCTTAACTATGAGCCCATCATCGAGTCCGTTAAGAAGACCGGCAAGATCCTCCTTGCTTCCGACGCTGTTTCCAGAGGCTCTGTTCTCAACGATATGGCAAGAAACATCACCGAGCTTGCATTCGATTACCTCGATGCACCGCCTGCTGTTGTAGGCTCTGAAAACTGGATCACTCCCGCTTTCGAGTACGACAAGGAGTTCTTCCCCCAGCCCGAGTGGATCCTCGACGCTATCAACGAGAAGCTTATTCCTCTTAAGGGTCACGTTTCCGTTAAGAACTACACTCCTCTCGAGCAGATCAGAAAGGCAAAAGAAGGCGTTTAATCGCTTCCCTTTCAATAAAAATCAAATCTCCCGCTCTTTTACAGAGCGGGAGATTTTTTGTGATTTTGTGATAAATAAAAAAGCGTCGGTCAAAGAACAGGTTCCCTAAGGATAGTTACCTTTAATAAAAACGGAATTTGGCGCACAAATTCCCTGCTTGTAACAGTATAAGACAAAAAACTACCCGAAGAAGAGAAAACAAAACTCTTTTTCTTCTCTGCATTCTTAGCGGAGAAAACACGAACACCACCAAGGAATTTTCTTTGGTGGTGTTTTTCTGTCGGTGGAAACTTGCCAAAGGCTCCCTTTGCACAAGGGAGCCTTTGTACGTCATACCTCTGCGGATCGTGGGTTCGGGCTTCTGCCCGATATTGTCTCAGCGTGAGCGCAGGGACGGTGCGAGGTGGGCGCCGCCAAATAGCGTTGGACGTCCACGCGCTATGCTTGCCCAAGACGCAAGCACCACAAAATGGCTTTACGATTGATGTTCCTTGACAATGTTCCCATTTTATAATACAATATTAGTGTACCAAAAGTTATGGGGGATATTGATATGAATCTATATCACGGAACTCAAATTCAAAACATAAAGAAATTAGAACCGTTCGCTACACAAACCAATGCAATATCAAAACCCGTGATATGTTTTACGCCAAGCTATTGTATTGCTCTATTTTACATATGGAATCGTTCTTACAAATGGGTAACTTTTAGTGAAAATGAAAATGGTAAAGTAGTTTTTGTCGAACATTACGATAATATGCTTTACGATTTTTATAGCAAGGTAACTGGAAGCATTTATGAATGCAACGGTGATAATCCTGCGATTACCCCCACTCACATGAAAGGTGTATATACTTCCGAAATTTCTATATCTATTGAAAAAGAAACACAAATTGGTAATGTATATAATGAAATTCTAAAACAAGAATCATTGGGAAAGATTATAATCCGAAGATATAGTCAGCTATCATTAGATGATAAAATAAAAATTTTAAAGCAAACTGTTAGAGCAATCCATATGCAAAAATTATTGATTCCGTCTGACTATGTACCCAAGCAAGAGCAAGTACGCTTTGTGCAAACTTATTTTCCGCAAGCGTGGGATGTTGCTTCAAAAATGACCACGACGGAAGTTAATCAAATGATATGTGAATGGAGAACATCGTTGAAAAAATAAATCCTGTTTTAACACCTCACAGCGAGATCTTCTTTGTTTTCTGCATATCAAAAAGCCACCACGAATATCGTGGTGGCTGATTTCATTTTACCGCTAATTTTGCAGACCCTCGGGTAGTACTTTTTATATAGTGATATTCTGTGCTTTTCGCACAGAGTGATATTTCCCTTTGGGGAAGTGGTATTGAAATCTTACGATTTCAGTGATATTTTATTCGCCATAAACTGCCGAAGGCAATATCACTTGAACGAAGTTCAAATATCACTGCGTAGCAATAACACTCGCCGTAAGGCGAATAAAACTGCCCAAGTGTCCTTAAGAACACTTGGGCAAACAGCCTCTCTTTTTATTCCAACCGAAATTGTACGGCGTGAACGGGATGGTCGGCGTAACCGACAAACAGCTCAAACGTGCCCGCTTCGGCGACATACCGCATCTCGCGGTCAAAGAAGCAAAGATCGCTCTCCTCCACGGGGATCTTCAGCGTGATGCGCTGATGGGGTGGAAGCGTCACCTTGCTAAACCACATCAGCTGTTGCGTCGGACGCGTCACCGACGCGTGCAGATCGCGGATATACGCCTGCACGGTCTCCGTGCCCTCGCGGTCGCTGTCGTTACGAAGCACCAACGTCACCATAAGACGTTCGCCGCAACGGAGCGTATCCGTTTCCAAGCGCAGCGATTCATACACAAACCGACTGTAGGACAGGCCGTAGCCGAACGGCCAAAGCGGCGTGATCTCCTCGTCGAGGTAGTTGGAGCGGAACGGCTGGTAGCCGTGAGCTATGGTTTTCGGGCGTCCCGTGGACGCGTAGCGGTACGAGATCGGGCATTGACCGACACAGCGCGGTACGGTAACGGCGAGCTTAGCAGACGGGTTCACCTCACCGAACAGCAAGCGTGCCGCGGCCGAGCCGCCCTCACTGCCCGGAAACCACATTTCCAAGATCGCGGGGGCTGTCTCCTTCAGGCGCGGTACCGCGAGCGGACGGCCGTTAAACAACACCACCGCCGTCTGCGGATTGGCCTCGATCACTGCTTCTGCCAGCGCCTCCTGCACCCCGGGAAGAGCGATGTCAACGCGGGAATTGCCCTCCCCGCTGTAATGGGACGGTTCCCCGAGGCAAAGGATGACAACATCCGCTTCGGATGCCGCTTTGACAGCCTCGTCAAAACCACTGCGATCAACATCGCCGACGGTGTTGCCGCACCCGCGCACCGCCGTCACCTCTGCATACGGCAACAACGCTTCTACCCCCTGCCGCACGGTGACGCTTTCCTCCTCACGTCCGCGACACGACCAGAAACCGAGAATCGCGTGGTTCTCGGCAAACGGCCCGATCAATGCGACACGCTTTACCTCTTTGGAAAACGGCAGAATGCCGTTGTTTTTGAGCAATACGGCGGTTTTCTCCGCCGCCTCACGCGCCAGGACGCGATGAGCGGGATCGGTGCAGACGGCATCCTCGCGTTGCGGATCCACCGCGCGATAGGGATCGTCAAACAGTCCCAGTTCCTCCTTCAGACGCAGAACACGCATCACGGCGTTGTCGATATCCGCCTCGGACAGCACACCGTCGTTTACAAGCGCCTCCAAGTGAAGCGCATACGCCGCCGAGCACATTTCGATGTCACAGCCGTTTGAAAACGCCAGCCTTGCGGCCTCCTTCAGATCGGCGGCCACGCCGTGCACCGTCAGCTCGCGGATCGCGTCGTAATCGCTGATCACCACGCCGTCAAAGCCCATTTCCTCTTTCAGCACGGTCTTCATCAGCCACGGATTTGCAACGGCAGGCAAGCCGTCCACCGCCGAGAAGGAGGTCATCACCATTCTCGCGCCCGCGTCGATGCACGCCTTGTAGGCGGGGAAATGCGTCTCGCGCAGGGTGCGCTCCGACAGCTCGACGGTGTTGTAGTCCCGTCCTGCCTCCACGGCACCGTAGCCCGCAAAATGCTTGACACAGGCGGCTAAGGTGTCGGGAGAGCGCAGGTCGGTATTGTCCCGTGTGGTGCCCTGAAAGCCCCACACCTGCGCCTTGCCCATCCATTCGTTCAGGAGGGGATCCTCCCCCGTGGTTTCCATGATCCGTCCCCACCGCGCATCGCGGCACTGATCCGCCATCGGCGTGAAGGTGACGTGGACACCGCTTGCCGCCGCCTCCTTTGCCGCCATCTGCGAGCAGTCATCCATCAACGACGGATCCATTGAGCAACCCATCGCCAGCGGGATCGGAAAGATCGTACGGTAGCCGTGGATCACATCCATCATAAACAGCATCGGGATCTTCAGGCGATCCGCTTCGAGATGCGCCCGCTGAATGGCGCACATCTCCTCGGCGTTCGCAAAATTGAGCACACTGCCGACAAGCGGCAACATCTCTTTGGGCAGGCCGATCGCCTCCCGCGGGCCTGTGGCCGCGGCATCGGTCTGCAAAAACAGCTCCGCCGTACACTGCGTCAGCTGTCCGATCTTTTCTTTCATCGTCATCGATTGCAACAGAGCGTTTAAGTCCACTTGGCATCCCTCACTTTGTAAGAAAAGTATAGCAAACAACCGTATACCCGTCAAGGCACATCCCTTTTGTAAGAAAATCGTAAAACACTTTTTATATTCTATGGTATACTGTAAACAGACTATCCGAAAGGCGGGACTGACGATGAACATTGTGATCGTAGACGACGAGCGGGAAATTGCCGACCTGGTAGAGGTCGTTTTACAGCAAGAAGGGTATCGCACCCACACCTTTTACGATCCCGTCGAAGCACTGGCGCATATCGAACATACGCCCGACGTGGATCTGGCGATCCTCGACGTTATGATGCCCGTTATCGATGGATTTGCTCTTTGCGCCGCTATTCGCCGAAAGCACACGTATCCGATCATTATGCTGACGGCACGCACCGAGGATATTGACAAAATCACGGGGCTCGGTATCGGCGCCGACGATTACATCACAAAGCCCTTCAACCCTCTTGAGCTGCTCGCACGCGTCAAGGCACAGCTTCGCAGGCGGATGACCTACGACACCGTACGCCCACCGTCGGCCGATATCCTCGAAATGCGCGGCCTCACTGTGAACCGCGCCGAGCATACCGTGCGGTTATATAACGAGCCGATCGCGCTCACACCGACCGAGTTTGACATCCTGTGGCTGTTGTGCGAGCGGTGCGGAACGGTGGTCTCCTCCGAAGAAATCTTTGAAACCGTCTGGAAGGAATCGTATCTCGACAGCAACAACACCGTCATGGTACACATCCGCCGCCTTCGTGAAAAGCTCAAGGAGCCGTCCCGTGCGCCGCGGATCATCAAAACCGTTTGGGGAGTGGGGTATAAAATTGAAAAGTAAAGTTTTAAAACGCTTTGCCCTTCGCGTACTGATCTATTCGGCCGTTTACGTGCTGTGCGCCGTGCTGATCGACCAATGGCTCAACGGCTGGCTTATGCAATGGCTTTATGATCATCTGCCCTTTTCGCTGTACATTGCTCTCAACGAAAACCGCTGGTTCTATCTATGCCTGCCGTACACCGCAGGATTGCTGGTCCTCTCGGTCATCACCATCCTTCACACCGGCCGTTTACTCGGAATGGCCGAGCAAAGCCTGCAAGAGGACAGCCCGCTGATGAACGCGCCGAAAGTCCCGGAAGAGCTTCGCGATTTTCATCAAAAGATACAGAGCTTCTATGCCGCACAGCAGGAAGCCGAGCAAGCCCGCCAGCTTGCCGAGCAACAGAAAAACGATCTGATCGTCTATCTGGCACACGATCTCAAAACGCCCCTCACCTCAGTGATCGGCTATGTGAGTCTGCTGGAGGAAACGCCCGATCTTCCGCCTGCACAGCGCGCCAAGTATGCGGGGATAGCTCTCGACAAGGCCTACCGTCTGGAACAGCTGATCAACGAATTCTTTGAGATCACGCGTATGAATCTGCAAACGCCTCAGACGCAATGCTCTCACGTCAACGTCACACGCCTGCTGCTGCAGGTTTTAGAAGAATTCCACCCGATGCTTATCAAGCGCGAGCTGACCGTTGAGCATCGGATCGCGGCAGGTCTGACCGCCTACGCGGACGCCGACAAGCTCGCACGCGTGTTCGATAATCTGTTCCGCAACGCGGTCAGCTACAGCCACAGCGGCACCGTGATCTACGTTAACGCCTCCGCACAAAACGGACAACTCGTTGTATCCGTCTGCAACCAAGGTGACGATATCCCCGCTGAAAAGCTTGAACGGCTGTTTGATAAATTCTACCGCGGTGACAGCGCCCGCCGCACGGCAACGGGCGGCTCGGGCCTCGGACTGGCGTTTGCCAAGCAGATCATTGAGCTGCACGGCGGTACCATCCGCGCCTCGTGTATCCGCGGATGGACCGAGCTGAAGGTGACACTCCCGATGTAAGAAAACCGTAAGCTTTCGGTAAGGAAGCCCTAATACATTCCCAAACACAATCCGTTATACTGCTCCTATCTCAAAAAAGATAGGAGTTGTTTTTTATGAAAAGACGCTGTACTTCTTCCCGTCGCTTTCGTCGGTGCTTGGTGCTTTGCGTTCTGCTGTCGGTTGCTCTCGTAACCGTTTTTTATCCCAAAGCCGCTCCCCCGCCGACCGAAACGCCGACACGGCCCGACAGCTTATCCGCCTTTGCAAAGGAGCATCATTTGCCCGTCGAGCTGTGGCCCGCGTCCCTGCTTTCGCTGTACGAGCGCCATCCCGAAGCCGCTTCGTTTGTGCTTCACTATCCGCTGAAAAAGGACCTCCCTGTCTCCGTCGATCTTCGCGAGCTGTTGCCGTGTGAGCAGGTTCCGCTGCTTTTACAATGGGACGAGCGTTGGGGGTATCGCTCTTATGCAGGGGAGCTGTTCGGACTGTCGGGATGCGGTCCGACCTGCCTGTCGATGGTATGTCTCTATCTTTTACAGGATGCCACGTATACCCCCGCCTACATTGCGGAATTTGCCGAGCAACACGGCTACAGTGTCGACGGCAACGGCAGTGCATGGGCGTTGATTGCCGAGGGCGGCGAGCAGCTCGGGCTGGAGGTGACCGAGATCCCGCTCGACGACGACCGCATCCTGCGCAATCTGGAGGCGGGGAATCCTATTATCTGCATTATGGGAGAAGGCGACTTCACGTCGGACGGGCATTTTATCGTGATGACCGCCGTGGAGGACGGCAAGATACGGGTGAACGATCCGAACAGCGTAAAACGCTCCGAACAACTGTGGGAGCTCAGCGCGATCCGCTCACAGATCCGCAACCTGTGGGTATGTCGTGCGTAAGATTTGCACAAGCACCGCGTTTCGTGCTATACTGAAAAAAGTATAAGGATTTCTTGCCTTTTGATTGTATAAGAGGCAGAGACAGATCGGAGGAATCGTCGTATGGATAACGGTGCAAGTAGCTACCGCCGCTATCTTGACGGGGATGACGCCGCGTTTGACGAGATCATGAGGCTGTGGTTTGACCGCCTGATCCTGTTCATCGACCGCTATGTGCACGACCTGTACACCGCTGAGGATATCGCGACGGATGTGTTCGCAGACCTCGTGGTGCACCGCCGTCGCTATAACTTCCAATACGCGTTAAGCACCTACCTGTTCACGCTCGCCCGCAACCGTGCGCTCAATCACCTCAAGCGGCAAAAGCGCCTGCGCTTTGAGCCGCTCGACGAGCAGCTTGCCGAGCGGGAGAGCCTTGAGGATACGGTGCTGAAAACGGAACGGCACCGCGCTTTACATAAAGCGATCGCCGATCTGCCGACCGATATGCAGGCGGCGGTGCATCTGGTGTATTTTGAAGGCTTGTCCTATGACGAGGCGGGACGCGTGATGAACAAGAATCGCAAGCAGATCGACAACCTGTTGTCCCGTGCCAAGCGCGAGCTTCGCACCGTCCTGACAGAGGAGGGGCTGACGCTATGAAAACCTTTGAAGAACGCAAGGCGGACGTGATGGAGCGCAGTCGCGCACGCATCCGTCGCCGCAACCGCCTCATCCGAGGCGGCACCACCCTTGCCGCACTCGCCGTGTGCGCCGTGGTCGGAGGGCTTCTTTGGAAGCCCGCACCACCCGTTGCGCCCGAGGACGGCGCGGAGGAAATGTATATGTACGCGGGCAATGCCTCCGAGGATAAGAACGGCGCGACCGCCAACCGCGGCGACGCAGACGGGACGTTGGACGTCGGCTCCACGGTGCTTCAGACAAATCCCACCGTGGAATGCATGGTCGGCAATCGGCTTCGCTTCTGGAGCGGTGACGAGGCAACGGTACGCTTTGCCCTTCTCACCGACGCGATGGCGACGCAACCGACAAACGCCGATATCACGGTGGAGGAGCCCGCCGATGCGCCCGAGGAGCCGACCCTCGGCACGACCGCCGAAGCCGTCCGCATCACCACACGGATGTCGCCGACCGATGTGCGTGTCTGGACGCTGGAAGAAAACCGCCTCTCGGAAAACGGTGTCACGGTGACACTGTCGGACGAGATGCTCAAAACCCTGAAGGACGCCTTCGACCTGCCGTAAAAGGAGGACTATACCTTGAAACGAAGCCTTATACTTTTAACCGTTTTTGCCCTGCTTTTCGCAGGCTGTACCGCCCCGACACCCGACACCGAACAGTCGGCATCGTCGGGTTCTCTCCTGCCGAACGACGTAACCATCGTCCTGTCGGAAGCCGACCTTGATGCCGATCCGCCAACGCTGTCTGTCACGTGGTATAACCCGCTCGAGCAGACGATCTACCCGACCGACCGCAACTTCGATATTGTTCGCAAAGGAGATAACGGACCCGAGAGTTGCTTTGACGGCACCCACCCGTATGCCGACGCACAATTCACGCTGAACAGCTATACGGTGGCACCGCACTCCTCGCTCACCGTGACCTACGACATCGCTCCGTATGTGTTGCCGCTCGAAGAAGAGCTTACCTTTTACGGGAGCTACAGCGTCGAAGACCGACGCACCGCAGGCATGCGGTCGTTTCACTTTATTGTCAAGGAGGACGGCCGTGTCGAGCAAGTGGCGACGGACGGTAAGCCCTATCCCTTCGGCTATCAGGTACAGTCGCCGCTCCTCACCCCCTCGGTGGACGAGCATTTTTATCTGACGCTCGACCGTCAGGAGCGTGAGGACGGCTATACCGTTCTCGATATCACGTGGCACAACGAGAGCGGCTTGGAAGCGTGGTTCGGCGAGCCCTACGACATCGAATACTATGACGGCACGCACTGGGAAAGCGTCCTCACCGACGAGGATGCCGTATGGATCATGCCTGCTTATTCTTTGGCGGCGGGCGGCACTTTCCAAAAGACCTATACGCCCGACCGTTACGGGCTGTTTGATCTCTCGAAGGCGGGACGCTACCGTTTTTCGTCCTCCTGCCACTACAAGACAGAGGACCACCGCGTCATCCCTCTCACCCTATCGGTGGAATTTACCGTCGATTGATCGCTTGCCAGAATCCCCTTTCCTGTGATATACTGAAGTATCACCACAGGAAAGGGGCTTTTTTATGCAGATCGGGATTTCCACGGCGAACCTGTACCCCACGCTTGTCGAGGAGGCGCTGTCCTCGCTCAAAGGGCGAGGTGCCGAGGTGACGGAGGTGTTTCTCAACACGGTCTCCGAGGTCACGCCGTCGTTTGCCTCCGAGATGAAGAGACGCGCCGACGACGCGGGAATCGCCATCCGCTCGCTCCATTCCTACACCTCCTGCTTTGAGCCGTACCTGCTGTTTTCCAAATACGAGCGCCGTTTTCTCGACGGCCTTGAGGTGTTTAAGCCGATCTATGAGACCGCCGCCGCAGTCGGTGCCGACTACGTCATTTTGCACGGTGACCGCGAACCGGGGCACCTGACCGAGGAGGAATCCATCGCTCGCTTCGAACGGCTTTATGACCTCGGGCGCACCTTCGGCGTGACGCTGTTACAGGAAAATGTTGTGCGGTTTCGCGCCTCCTCCCCCGACTACGTACGGGCGATGCGCCGTCAGCTCGGCAACAAGGCGCAGTTCACGCTGGATCTCAAGCAATGCCGCCGAAGCGATGTCGATGTGTTTGCAATGATCGACGCAATGGCGGGGGCGATCCGCCACGTGCACATCAGCGACGCGACCGCCGAGGAGGATTGCCTGATGCCCGGGAAAGGGACAGTCCGCTTCCCGCCGATCCTGCGTGCGCTGAAAGACAGCGGCTTTGACGGGGCACTGATCATCGAGCTTTATCGCCACAATTTCGACAGTCTCGACGATTTTTCGGCGGGAACCGCCGCTCTGCGACAGGCGCTCGATACCCTGTGACACAAGATATGGTGACGATTTTGTGATATTTCTTGCATTTTGTGTCAAGATATGCTATTCTAAGGAGTAACTACAACGAGCGAAGGAGCTGACAAGCCTATGAAATGTCCGTTTTGCGGATTCAGCGAAAGCAAGGTCATTGATTCCCGCCCCACCGACGAAAACGAGCGCATCCGCCGCCGTCGCGAATGCCTGCAGTGCGGCAAGCGCTTCACCACCTACGAGGTGATCGAAAGCCTGCCCATCATCGTCGTAAAGCGCGACAACTCCCGCGAGGTGTTCGACCGCCAGAAGCTGTTCAACGGTCTGATGCGCGCGTGCGAAAAGCGCCCTGTGCCGTTTGAAGCACTCGATAAGGTGGTCAACGATATCGAGGCGAAGCTCCAGAATTCTCTCGACCGCGAGGTCACCGCACAGCAGATCGGCGAATACGCGATGGAAGCCCTCAAGGACATCGACGCGATCGCCTACGTGCGCTTTGCCTCCGTTTACCGCCAGTTTACGGACATCAGCTCCTTCCAGGAAACGATCACAAAGCTTCTCTCCGCCGCAAAGGACGAGAAATAATTTATAAACCGAAAACGCTCCGCTCTGTTTTCACAGAGCGGAGCGTTTTGTCATTCAGAGCGCCGACCACAGCTGATACTTGGAACAGCCGAACCCGCTGTTCGCCTGATTGCCGTTCGCCGCATGATTGACACCCTTGGTGCACTTGCCGCGTGTATCGGCGCTTTGGATCACGGCCTGTCCCATCTTCGCCTGGCGCGGACCGCACCAATGCGCACAGGTACCGCAACATTTACTGCTTTTTGTCGGATAGATCACGCTATCATCTCCTTTCATCGTTATCGTAAAAGCGTCATCAGAATATCGCCTTTCCCCACTTGCCGACCGTAAAAATCCCGTGTCAGATCGAGGTTCGGATCATAGGTGCCGAGGATACGACCGTGAAAGTCGCGCAATGTCTTTTTGCCGTTTGCTTCCTTATCCACAAACCCCAGGATCCTGCCGGTCCAGTCCTTAACCGTTTCACGCGTGGCCATAGCGTCACAGTCCTTTCGTTATTCGCCTCTGCGCGAACGTACCCATTCGACGGTCTTTTCGATCATAGACATGCACGCCTCGGGAATGTATCCCAGCGAGCTTGCAAAGCTCGCAAATTCCTCAATGGTCTCCGTATCCATGCACAGCATAAAGCTGTACATAAAATCCACAAAGTCGCCGTAGCGCTCTTTGGTCTTTAACTCGGGACTGTCAGAGTTCTTTGTGGTGCCGCCCATTTTCATAAGCAGACCGATACCCTTGGCGAGTCCGCTTTGCTCCGTGTCGGCGGATTTCTCCTTGAAGAGGCGAAACACACTTCCCTCGCCCGATTTCCATTCGATCTCCAGCGTAAGGCTGTTGTCATCCTCATCGATGCGTCTTGCTGTCTCGATGTCATCGATGATGCTGTGTCTGGCTTTCCCTTCACCGTCCGTCATAAAGATCACCTGCTCAAACAGCTTGGGAGCCAACGCATTCACCACCTGCGGCTTAGACTGCTTGTCGGGATCATGACCGAGGCACAGAACATGTCCCTCATACTTTCCCTCTGTGACCTTGCCGTATTTGGTCACCATTGCGGATACGGCCTTCTGCATAAAACCCATAATCGTGTCCTCTCCTTTTGTAATGTATAAGCGTTACGCTCTGCACATCAGTATACAGCGATCACGGGTAAAAATCTTATGCTGACAGCATAGTCGAAAAATAGTTGAAATAAAAATCAAACTGTGCTATGCTGAGTCCACCAACGCAAAGGAGATTTAAAACCATGCAGAAGGACACATCGAAAATCGTGGAAGAGTTAGGGCTTTGTGCGGACTTCACCGCGTTTTATCACGAAAACAAACACTATATGGTCACAAAAACATTGTCGGAGCTTCTCGGCGAGCTGATGAACGCCAAGGCGCTCAAAAAGGCGGCGGTCATCAAGGATGCCGAGCTGTCGGAGGTATACGCCTACCAGATCTTCTCGGGGTTGCGTGTGCCCGAGCGCAAGAAGCTGCTTTGTCTGGCGGTGGCGATGAAGCTCAACATCGAAGAAACGCAAACGCTGCTTAAAAGCGCAGGCTATCCGCCTTTGTACGTCAAGCTGCCGTTTGACAGTGTCATTCTTTACGGACTTTGTAAACAGCTGTCGGTGGTGGAGATCAACGAGCTGCTGTTCGATTACGATTTGGATACCTTGGGGTAATACGCTATGAAACGTTGTCCATATTGCAAAGCAACCCTCGAAGACGAAGCCCGCTTTTGCTTATACTGTATGACCTCTCTCGACGAAAAGCAGGTGATCGTCCCTGCCGCACATCGGCGCAAAGCGCCGCTTTGGGGTGTAACGGTATTGCTTACGGCCGCGCTGATCGCTTTTCTTGTGTGGCAGCCGTGGATGAGCGGTACAGCCTCCTCGCCGTCATCGCAAACGGACGCTCCCGCCCCCGCAGGCAATACGGTACAGTACAGCTACCGCACGGCTGAGCGGTATCGGGATTATAACGCCTCCGCCGATGTTGCTGAGGATGCCCTTGCGATCACAGGTGTGGCCGTACCGTCCGCAAGCGGTGTGTATGTCATCCCCGACACGATCAACGGGCATCCCGTCTACAAGGTCGACGGGTTCGCTTTCAGCGACGAAGCCGTCCGCGATACCGTAAAAACCGTCGTGTTTTCCCCGTCTGTACACAAGGTGGATGACGAGGCGTTTGCCGCTTGCCGCAACCTGACCGATGTCTATTACTGCGGCGAAGCGATTTTCGTGTCCGGCTTTGCCTATCCCGCGCCCGAGGAACTGAACGGCACGTTGACGATCCATTGCTCGGAGGATTGTCACGATTATCGTTTCCGTTATCATAAGGATCAGACTGTCTATGCCTATCGGGAATGGAACGGCGGTGAGCTGTGGTGACCGACTGCACATGTGAGCAATATCTCCGCACCCTGATGAGAACCTATCAGTTTGTGGCGGTGCTCTCCAAGAAAAACGGCGGTCAGATATTGCGTCTTCGACACAAAAAGCTCGGGCGCGACATGCTGCTTCGAAAATATAAAGCACCCGTGAAGGCCTATGAAGCTCTGTGCGGTATCCGTTCCCCCCATCTTCCCGAGATCTACGATGTGATCACACTCCGCGACGGACAGATCGTGCTCGAGGAATTTATCGACGGGATCACCCTGAGCGATGTGCTTGAATGCGATCATTACCGCTACCGCGGAGCCAAAAAGGTACTCACGGCCGTGTGTGCCGCCCTGCACATCCTGCACACACGCGGGCTCGTCCACCGCGACATCAAGCCCGACAACGTGATGATCGACCGCTCAGGGCGCGTGGTGCTGATCGACCTCAATGCCTCCCGACAGGTATCCGATGCCTCCCGCGATACCGTCATTATGGGCACCGTGGGGTATGTCTCGCCCGAACAGCTCGGCATCACCCAAAGCGATGCCCGCACGGATATTTACGCCGCGGGTGTGATGCTCAATGTGATGCTGACAGGTAAGCACCCCAGCGAGAAGATCGCGCGAGGTCGCGCAGGGCGCATTGTGCGCACCTGTACCGCTGTCCATCCGAACGATCGCTACGACTCCGCCGAAAAATTAGCCAAAGCTTTATAAACGAAAAACGGTTTCGCCTCTCCTTTCGGAAGGCGAAACCGTTTTATATTATAGGATCAAGGCTTTGCCAACAGTGCGCGTACGGGAACGCCGTCTGCGCCCTTGATCTTCATCGGCAGGCACAGCAGCTCGTGCTGTCCTGCGGACACCTCGGACAGGTCAAGCCCTTCCAGGATCGTGACACCCGACGAGAGAAGCAGACGGTGTACCTCTGCCTCGCTGTCGGAGGGGGCCACCGACGTGCCCTCCACGCCGACCAGCTTCACGCCCGCGTCAATGAGCACAAACGCCGCGCTTTGCGACAGTGTGACGTCTCCCTTGAACAGAATACGCGGCGGCGTCATCCACAGGTATTTTTCGAGGCTTTCCCCGACCAATACGCCGTTTGCCGAAATGACACAGCAAGTTCCCATACCGACCGACAGCGGAATCGACAGCGCATCCTCCGCCTCCTCAAAGAAATGGCAGGGCGCATCCATATGCGTGCCCGCGTGCAGACACGCACGGATCACCGACGTGTTGCACAGATCTCCGAAGCGCATATCGAGATGCTTTTCGAGCACGGTTTCGGGATCTCCGGGGTACAACGGCGCTTCGGTCCATTCTCTTGTGATATCGATCCATTCCGCCATAATACGAATGCTCCTTTCTCCGCGCTTACAGGCGCTCGGAGATGGACGACAGCAAGCCGCCCTTTTCAATGATGTTCTGGATGAACGGCGGGAACGGCTGGGCCTGATAGGTAGCCCCCGTTGTGAGATCGGTGATGACACCCGTGTCAAAATCCACCTTCACCTCATGGCCCGCTTCGATCGCCGAAGCCGCTTCGTCGCATTCGAGGATCGCCAGCCCGATGTTGATCGCGTTGCGATAGAAAATACGCGCAAAGGTGGAAGCAATGACGCAGGAGATGCCGCTCGCCTTGATGGCGATGGGCGCATGCTCACGCGATGAGCCGCAACCGAAGTTCTTGCCCGCGACCATAATGTCGCCCTGCTTCACCTTGTTTACGAATTCCGTGTCGATATCCTCCATGCAGTGAGCCGCCAGCTCCTCGTGCTTGGAGGTGTTGAGATACCGTGCGGGGATGATGACATCCGTATCCACGTTATCGCCGTATTTATGTACAAAGCCCTGTGCAATCATACTGTCATTCCTCCTTATCAAAGCGTTGCGGGATCGGTCAGCGTACCCGTCACCGCGCAAGCCGCCGCCACATAGGGGCTCGCAAGATAGATCTCGCTGTCCACATGGCCCATACGTCCGACAAAGTTACGGTTGGTCGTGGATACGGCACGCTCGCCCTGTGCGAGAATGCCCATATGACCGCCGAGGCAGGGGCCGCAGGTCGGCGTCGACACCACCGCACCCGCATCGATGAAGATGTCGAACAGGCCCTCGTGCATCGACTGCTTCCAGATCTCCTGTGTTGCGGGGATGATGATGCAACGCACCGAATCCGCCACCTTGCGGCCGCGAAGCACCTCTGCCGCCGCACGCATATCCTCGATGCGACCGTTGGTGCAGGAGCCGATCACGACCTGATGGATCTCGACGGCGCCCGCGCATTCGTCGATCGTCTTGGTGTTTTCGGGCAGGTGCGGGAACGCCACCGTCGGACGGAGCGTATCCAGGTCGATCACGACCGTCTCGTCGTACACCGCATCCTCGTCCGCCTCAAACACGCGCAGTTCACGCTGAAAACGATCCTTGCAGTAAGCAAGCGTTGTCTCGTCCACGGGGAAAATACCGTTCTTCGCACCCGCTTCGATCGCCATATTGGCGATGCAGAGGCGGTCGTCCATCGAGAGGGATTTAACGCCCTCTCCGACAAACTCCAGCGAACGATACAGCGCACCGTCCACACCGATGGTACCGATCAGATGCAGGATGACATCCTTGCCGCTGACAAAGGGACGAAGCGCGCCCTTCAGCTCCACCTTGATCGCCGAGGGCACCTTAAACCACGTTTTGCCCGTTGCGATGCCTGCGGCAAGATCCGTGGAACCGACGCCCGTCGAGAACGCACCGAGTGCGCCGTAGGTGCAGGTGTGGCTGTCTGCGCCGATGATGCAGTCACCGGGGCCGACCAGTCCCTGCTCGGGAAGCAGGGCGTGTTCAATGCCCATACGGCCGACATCAAAGAAGTTGACGATATCGTATTTGCCCGCAAATTCGCGGGTGCGCTTGACCTGTTGGGCCGCCTTGATATCCTTGTTCGGCGTGAAGTGATCCATCACGAGAGCGATGCGTGTTCTGTCAAATACGCGCGTCGCACCCGAGCGCTCAAACTCGTTGATCGCCACGGGGGCCGTGATATCGTTGCCGAGGCAAAGATCGAGCTTTGCTTCGATCAGCTGTCCCGCCGTCACGCTGTCCAGTCCCGCGTGAGCGGCGAGGATCTTTTGTGTCATTGTCATTCCCATAACTGCATCCTCCCGAAAGGTTAAATCATATAATCGTGAATCGTCGTGTCACCGCGTTGCAGGACGGTAATACCGCTTCGCGCCATCTCGCGGATGCCGAACGGCTCCAGTCCTGTAATAAACGCGTCGACCTCGCCGCTTTCGCCCGTCAGTTCGAGCGTCACCGTTGCCTCACCGATATCCAATACGCGGCCGCCGTAGGATTGCACCAGCTTCAGAAGCGCGGTACGCTCCTTCGCATCGTCGGTCGCCACCTTGACGAGCAACATTTCGCTGGCTGTGCATTCGTCGAGAGCGAGCATTTCCACCTTGATGATCTCCTCCAGCTTGAACAGCTGACGGATCACCTGCGTGAACACGCCCTCATCCCCCGTCACCACCACGGTGATGCGGGATACGGCGGGGTTTTCGGTATTGCAGGCTACCAGCGAATCGATATTAAAGCCGCGGCGGGAAAAGAGCCCCGTCACGCGGAGAAGCACGCCCGGGTTATTTTCCGCCAGAACGGAAAACACTTGCTTTTTGGTATTCATCGCTTCCGTTCCTCCTTATTCCATCGTCTCGATCATACTGTCTACGGTTTTGCCGGGGGGGATCATCGGCAGGACGTTGACATCCTTCGACAGGCGGCAATCCACCACCACGGGGCCTTCCCCGCTGAGCGCATCGCGAAGCACCGCTTCGATCTCCGATGCCGTGTTCATCGACAGTCCGCGACAACCGTACGCGGCGGCAAGCTTCACAAAATCGGTCGCCCGCTCGGGATCGGTCGCCGAGAAGCGACGGTCGTAGAACACCTTTTGCCACTGACGCACCATACCGAGCACGCGGTTATCAAACACGAGCACCGTCACGGGCAGATTATAGGACACGAGCGTTGCAAGCTCATTGCAATTCATATGGAAGCTGCCGTCGCCCGTAATGAGGACGGTGCGCTTGTGCTTTGTACCGCACTGCGCCCCGATGGCGGCACCGACGCCGTAGCCCATCGTACCGAGGCCGCCCGACGTCAGCAGACGGCGCGGACGGCGCACCTCAAAATGCTGAGCCGTCCACATCTGATGCTGACCGACATCCGTCGCAATGACCGTCTCGTCGTCGACAAGCGTGCGCAGACTATGCAGGATCGCGCGGGGATCGGGCATCTCTTCGGGATCCTGCATCGGAACGAATGCGTCCTTTTTGCGTCCCGTGACCAGATTCACCCACGCCGTATGCAGATGCGGCTCGGAGCGATCGCAGAAGGCCGCCAGCACCGTTTTCAGTTCACCGCCGATACGCACCGCCGTTGCGACGTTTTTATCGAATTCAGCGTGATCGATATCGATATGAATGACCTTCGCGTTCGGCGCAAAGCCCTTGCGGTCACCCGCCACACGGTCGGAGAAGCGCGCACCGCACACAAACAGCGCATCGCATTCCTTCGCGGCGAGATTCGCCGCCGCCGTGCCGTGCATACCGACCATCCCGAGCCACAGCGGGTTCGACGGATCAAAGCCGCCGAGTCCCATCATCGACGCGCAAACGGGAATGTCCTGTTCGGTGGCAAAGCGCATCAGCAGCTCCTCGGCACCCGACGAAATGACACCGCCGCCGAAATAAATAAGCGGTCTTTCGCAGGTGGCAATGATCTCGAGTGCCTTTTTGATGCGCGGCTCCTTCGGAGGCGGCACGGGGCGCTTCTGAGACGCGGGTGCAGGCGTATAGTCCGTCACCGCCGCCGAGATATCCTTCGGAATATCGATCAGCACCGGACCGGGGCGGCCGCTCTGCGCAATTTCAAACGCCGCACGCACCGTCGGGGCCAGCTGGTTGATATCCTTGACAATAAAATTGTGCTTGGTGATCGGCATCGTGATGCCCGTGATGTCGATCTCCTGGAAGGAGTCGCGGCCGAGCTGTTCCACCGACACGTTGCCGGTGATCGCCACGACGGGGATCGAATCCATATACGCCGTCGCAATGCCCGTCACCAGATTGGTGGCCCCGGGGCCCGAGGTCGCGATGCATACGCCCACCTTGCCCGTCGCACGCGCAAAGCCGTCCGCGGCGTGCGCCGCGCCCTGCTCGTGCGCGGTGAGAATATGCGTGATACGGTCACTGTATTTATAGAGTGCGTCGTAGATATTGAGCACCGCACCGCCCGGATATCCGAACACGGTGTCGACGCCCTGCTCCAGCAGGCACTCCATCAAAATATCGGAGCCGTTGAGTTGCATACATTCATTCAACCTTTCTTTGGGGATGTGCTCAGGGCTCAGCCCTGCAAATATTCCTCCAGCGTGATACCGCGGCTCATGATCTCGGTGGCGGCCTCCACGCCGACATACCGATAATGCCACGGCTCATAGATCACGCCGGTGATATGCTGTTTCTCCTTGGGATACCGCAGAATAAAGCCGTATTCGGCACAATGCGCCTGCATCCAATCGAACGCCGCCGATTGATCCCAATATTCTTCAAGCTCCCAGCATTCGCTGTGAAGCAGATCGACCGCCAGTCCCGTATGGTGCTCGCTGGTACCGGGACGCGCAACCACCGTGGCCGCCTTTGCCTCTGCGTCGGCACGGCTTCCGCCCTGCAGACTCAGCACCTCGTCAACCTCTCGTCCGAAGAGGATCTCCTGCGTGCCGTAGGAACGGTATCCCGAGCACACCCAGAGTCCGTACTGCGCACCGTCCGAAAGCATCGCATTGAGCGAATCCACAATGCGGCTGTCCACCGATTCACTGCCGCTGTACCACATAATGTCGGTCTGGGCATCCAGCTCCGCTTCCGTCCACGCGTTCCACGGATTTACAAGGATCAGATTCCATACACCGTCGTCGCGGGATGATGCCGTCGGGGCGGTCGTCGCCACGGTCGTCGTTGTTTCCGTGGCCGTCGTTGTTTCCGCGGCCGTCGTTTTGGTCGTGGTGATCACGGTCGTTTCCGACGTCGTTGTCACCGCAGTTGTCGGTACGGTTGAAGCCGTTGCGGTACCCGAAGTCGCAAGCGTTGTCATCGTCGGCGTGCCGTCAGTCGGAGCCGAACCGTGCGCCGTCATACTGATAACGATCATCGCTATGCCGACAACGATCAGCGCACCGCCTCCGAGAAAACGGTACAGCATTGCTTTATCCGGTTTTTGAGTCGTTCGCCGATCCTTTGCCATTGCGGTCTCTCCGTTTCTCCGTTCGGTTTATCAGGCGGTCGCCAGGCGCAGAATGCCGCGCACATCCGCCGAGTCGACGATGCCGTTCTCCGACACATCCGCCGCCGCTTCCTGCTTGGCGGTCAGCGCACCCTGCCCGAGCACGGTACGAAGCGCCAGACGCGCGTCGATGCTGTTGATCGCGCCGTCAAAGTTCACATCGCCTTTTTCGACAAGATCCGCCGAGGTTGTCATATCGTCGGCACGGTAGAGCGCGATACCGCGCAGCACGCCGCTCTCCGTATACCGTGACACCGCAAAGCAGTTGTCCTGCAAAAAGTCCACTTCCTCTGCGGCTGTAAAGCTCGCCGTCACGTTGCCTTCAATATCATACAGCACCCACGTCTTATCGGCATTCCGAACAAGCAAAAGGGCGGCGGTGGGAATGTACGTTGCTTCAAGAAACGCGCCTTCGATCACGGGCGAGATCGCCTCGTTATCCTTATTGAAGATCTGCCACTGCCCGTCCGCAACTTCGCGCACCTCGTCGCGCACGCTGAACGCGTCGGCCGACTCGTAGAGGAACTGTGTCACAAAGCGGCCGCTCAGGTCAAGCCGTCCCCACGCCGTGCCGTCAAACACCTTAACGTAACTGCCGTAAACCGCGCTGATGTCCGTATAGACAAAGTCGGTGACCATCGTATTGCTCGCCGAATCCAGCACGCCCCACAGGCCGTCCGCATTCTTGACGGAGAAATAGCGACTTTCGCCGTCCCAACGCATCGTCTCGGCGCCCTTATAGCCGTAGCGTCCGAAGCAGAAGTGAATATTGGTGCCGGGCAGAATCTGGGACACGCCCGACGGAATATAGTAGTTTTCAAGACGGACGCCCGTCTCGGTATTTTCCAGCGTAACACACGCCAGCTCCATATACGGGCAGATGGTGTTCTCCGCGTGAGAACTGCCGTAGGGGCAAAGCGGTGTGCCGTCGTGATGCACGGTAGTTTTCCAAAGCTTCGGCGCAAACAACGAATCCCAAGCGGCAAAGGTATGCGCCTGACGGGTTTGCTCCCCGTCTGCCGTCAGTGTACCCATCACAAGCGCACCCGACTCGTCATGAGCGGTATAGACAACCGCGCCTTCCACACCGCCTGTCTGCATCGACGCATAGCTGTAATCGGTCACCTGCGTCAGCACGGTCGCCGACGCCGACAGCGGACAAGCCATCAGCATCAGACAGGC
Organism: Clostridia bacterium; assembly: GCA_017396175.1. Classification (GTDB taxonomy): domain Bacteria; phylum Bacillota; class Clostridia; order Oscillospirales; family Acutalibacteraceae; genus RGIG1959. The sequence goes on along the minus strand of JAFQMR010000032.1, from coordinate 10,475 downwards.
AAGGCACACACACAGTACACGTTTCATACGTCACGCCTCCTTTTCGATCTCACACTCAGATCACCAGCCCACCGTTCGGGGCGATCACCTGACCGGTTATAAACGACGCATCCGAAGATGCCAAAAACGACACTGCCGAAGCGATCTCTTCGGGCTTTCCGAGACGGCCGAGAGGGGTTTCCCCCGCGATCGCTTCGCGATCCGCATCCGAAAAGCCCGCCATCATATCGGTATCCACCGCACCCGGGGATACACAGTTGACGCGAATGCCGCTCGGGCCGACCTCCTTGGCAAGCGCTTTCGTCAGCCCGATCAACGCCGCCTTCGCCGTTGAATAATGCACCTCACACGAGGCACCAACCTGTCCCCACATGGAGGCAATATTGACGATACAGCCGCTTTTGCGGCGGATCATCAGCGGCAGTACCGCCGAGCAGGTGTAAAACGCGGCGTTGACATGAACATCCATCATCGCGCGCCATTGCGACGCCGTCAGATCGGTAAACAGCGCCTGCTCCGCCACGCCCGCATTGTTGACCAGCAGGTCGATATGACCGTACTGCTCCTCAATCGTCTTCACCATCCGACGCACCGCCGACTCGTCGGTAACATCGGCACAACACAGCATCCCATCCGCACCGAGAGCCTGCAGGATCTGTGCCGTATCCTGAGCCGCCCGCTCATTGCGGCGATAATTCAGCACGACCGTATAACCGTCGCGCGCCAGCCGTAAGGCAACCGCACGACCGATGCCGCGGGACGCACCCGTAATCAACGCCACAGAAGCCATAACACTCGGTCATCCTTTCGTCGGAGATTGGTTCAGCCAGGTCGGAAGCATATGGGCATACGCGCGAAACGCGGTAGGCAAGGCCCGATCCCGCATAAGCGCCGCTTCATCGCAAAACGCATACCCCTCGGGCAACTCGCACGGCTCCACCAATGCAAGAACCCCGTTCATATGCCATTCGATATGCGAAAAAATATGGCGGCTTTCGGGAAGCGGCAACCAGTCGCTGACGCGCCGCATACCCGCAACGGGAAGCGTATATGTCGACGTTCTGAGCGTGTTGGGCAATTCCCACAGCCCCGCAAGAAGCCCGTTGTCCTCCCGCTTGTGAAGCAACACCGCACCGGGCGTTCCCTTTGTCAACAGGACATAGACCGTGCGTTCCTCGATCCGCCGCGGCTTTTTCGGCGCACGGACAGGCAGAGCTGCCGCCCGCTCGCTCCCCGCCACCGCGCAAGCGTACGCAACGGGACAATGCTCACAGCGAGGCATTGTATTCGGTAAGCACACCCGCTCGCCGAGCTCCATCAACGCCTGATTGAACGTACCCGGACGGTCGGTCGGCACAAGAGACGCGGCAAGCGCCGTCAGCTCACGACGGACAGCCCCGTTCATCACATCACGCTCACAGCCCGTCAGACGCGCCAGCACCCGCAGTACGTTGCCGTCCACCGCCGGAACGGGGATCCCGAACGCAATGGACGCGATCGCCCCCGCCGTATACTCGCCGATGCCCGCAAGGCCCTTCAGCGCGTCATAATCGGCGGGAAGCTCCCCGCCGTATTCCGAAACAATCTGTCGGGCCGCCTTCTGCAGGTTGCGGGCGCGGCTGTAGTAGCCGAGGCCCTCCCACAGCTTCATCAGACGGTCGGGATCGACTTCGGCCAGCGCCTGCACCGTCGGCAGTTCCCGCATAAACCGTTCAAAATACCCGAGCACCGCTTCGATCCGCGTTTGCTGCAGCATAATTTCCGACACCCACACACGATACGGTGTCGGCTCGATCCGCCACGGGAGATGCCGTTGCCCTTCCTCAAACCAAGCGCAAAGAGACGCCGCACAGCCGTTCAGCTCCTTTTGAGGTTGCCTTTCGCTCACAGTGCCGCTCTCCTTCTCACTTAAAGTTATATATAGTTATTTTTATTATATCATCATTCTTTATCGGTATCAAGCCTGTTTTTTATTTTTTCGACAATCGAACAAAAAACATCCGCCCTCCGAAAAAGGCGGATGTGACTGTCTGTTATTTTGCAGGCTCCTCTTCGGATGCCTCGCTTTGGCTGTGATACTGCGGAACGGTGATCTCATCGGAGGGGGCCGTATACTTCGGTTCCCCTGTCACCTCATCCACATCCCACAGTCCCTGGTACGCCTCGGTGCTGTCGGGTACCTTCTTTTTCTGCAGGCGACGGCTGACATACTGGCGGAACAGGCTGTACACCACCGCAAACGTCGGCACCGCCAGAATCATACCGATCACGCCGAACAGGCCGCCGCCGAGGACGATGGCAAAAATCACCCAGAAGCTGCTCAGCCCCGTCTTACCGCCGAGGATACGCGGTGCAATAAAGTTCGCATCCAGCTGTTGGATCACAGTGAAGAAGATCACGAAGAACAGCGCCTGCAAAGGATCCTTCATCAATACAAAGAAGCAACCGAACGCCGCTCCGATAAACGGGCCGAACATCGGGATCAGGTTGCACACGCCGACAATCACCGCCACAAGCGGTGCATACGGCAGGCCGAGGATCGACATACCAACAAACACCATCGTGCCGAGCACCAGTGCATCCAGCAGCATTCCGTTGATATAGCGGCCGAAGGTCTGGTCGATGTAACGCGTCATATGCACAATGTAATTGGCGGTGGACGTTTTAAAGAAGGAGTAAACCACCTTTTTTGCCTGTGCGGCAAACAGCTCCTTGCTGTTAAGCGCATAGATACAGATGATCAGACCGATAAACACATTGCTCATCGTGCCGAGAAAGCCGAACAAGCCGTTTGAGAACTGCAACGCGAGATTGCCGAGCTGCGGAAGCAGATCGGAATGTGCCCAGGCCGTGAGCGACTGCGCAATATCTCCGACGCTGTCCGACACATACTGCATCACGGGGCTCTCTCCGTGCTTCGCGCTGAATTCCTGCACCCATACCATCAGATCCTTTGCACGGTCGGGCACCGCCGACACCAGCTCACCGATACTGCTGATTGCTTCGGGGATCACAAGACTCAGCAAGCCCGCAAACACCGCGATCAGCAACAGCACCGATGCGATCGTCGCGATGGTTTTCGACGCCGCCTTTGCAAAGCGGCGGGGCTCCTTCTCTTTTCCCGCAAACAGGCGGAACAGCGGACGCTCCACGTGATCGTAGATCGGCGCCAGCAGATACGCCAGCACAAAGCCGACCACAAACGGCATCAGCAGGCCGATCGCCGTCTGCACAATGCTGAATACCGCCGAAAAATCCGACATCACCGTGTAAAACAGCCAAAAGCCCGCCAACGCACCGAACAGCGCCAATCCCAGTCGAACATAATTATTGTCTTTCCATTTAAACTTCAAGGGAACACCTCCCGCAAACCCGAAACTGTATATTCAGTATATCAGCGTTCTTTGCAAAAATCAACCGTTCACCGTGATAAAGTTTTCCTTTCGGCACGAATACTTTCCCCCTCGCGCGGGTATGCTTTGAACAGTATCGGATAAAGGAGAGGATCACCGTGACGGAGCCGACGTATTCGCGCCGTGTTATCGATTCAAAAGAAGAACTGGAGGCGGCCTTTTCCCGCTTGCGGGAGGCGGCACGGCGCTACGCGTCCTATACGCAGGAGCAGGTAGATGCTGTTTTCCGCGCCGCCGCTCTCGCCGCCAACCGCGCCCGTATTCCGCTCGCCGAAGCGGCCGTAGAGGAAACCGGCATGGGTGTCGTCGAGGACAAGGTCATCAAAAACCATTTTGCCTCCGAATATATATACAACGCCTACAAGGACACTAAGACCTGCGGGGTGATCGAGGAGGATGCCGCTTCGGGTTTTCGGAGGATCGCCGCCCCGATCGGTGTGATCACCGCCGTCATTCCGACCACGAACCCCACCTCCACCGCGATCTTCAAACTGCTTCTGGCGATCAAAACGCGCAACGCGATGCTACTCTGTCCGCACCCGCGCGCCAAGCGCTGTACGGCTGAGGCGGCACGCCTTGTTTTGAAAGCCGCCGTCGAAGCGGGAGCACCCGAGGGGCTGTTTGACTGGATCGACGAGCCGTCCCTTCAACTGACCGATGCCGCAATGCGGGAGGCAGATCTTATTCTCGCCACGGGCGGTCCCGGGATGGTCAAGGCGGCGTATGCCAGCGGCAAGCCCGCCGTCGGCGTCGGCGCAGGCAACACCCCCGCCGTATTCGACGAGACTGCCGACGTGGAAGCGGCCGTCAGCTCGGTACTGCATTCCAAGGTGTTCGACAACGGGATGATCTGCGCCTCGGAGCAGGCGGTGATCGCCGCGGACGGCATCTACGACAAGGTGCGTGAGGAATTCGCGGCACGCGGAGGGTATCTTCTGAACGCCGAGGAAACCGAACAGATCCGCCGACTGATGATCATCAACGGCTCCTTAAACGCGGCGGTGGTCGGTCAGACCGCCCCGCATATTGCACAGCTTGCGGGCTTCTCGGTGCCGTCGGAAACAAAGGTACTGATCGGCGAGGTGGAAAGCGTTCTGCCGCAGGAGGCGTTCGCGCACGAAAAGCTTTCCCCCGTGCTCGCCTTATACCGCGCCTCCGATTTCGGCGATGCGCTCAACAAGGCGGAACGGCTCGTCGAGGACGGCGGCTACGGGCACACGGCGGCACTCTATATCGATCCGCATCGCGCTCCCGACCGCCTCGCCCGCTTTGAAGAACGGATGAAGACCTGTCGCATTCTGATCAACACCCCCGCCGCGCAGGGCGGTGTCGGCGACCTGTACAACTTCCGCCTTGCGCCCTCGCTGACGCTCGGATGCGGCTCGTGGGGCGGCAATTCCGTGTCGGATAACGTCGGCGTGATGCATCTGCTGAACATCAAAACCGTCGCCGTGAGGAGAAACAATATGCTGTGGTTCCGCACCCCGCCGAAAATCTATATGAAGCAAGGCTGTCTGCGTCACGCGCTGGCAGAGCTCCGTGATGCAATGCAAGCGCAAAGCGTCTTTGTGGTCACCGATCGCTTTCTGTATCAGAGCGGGATGCTGACACCCCTGCTTGACCGTCTGCACGAGCTGTCCCTGCGCTTTACGGTGTACGCCGACGTCGATCCCGATCCGACGCTGGCTCATGCCGAGCGCGGTGCGGATGCCATGCGGCAGTTCGAGCCCGATGTCATCCTCGCGGTGGGCGGCGGCTCGGCGATGGATGCCGCCAAGGTGATGTGGGTGATGTACGAGCATCCCGACACGAATTTCCACGATATGGCCATGCGCTTTATGGATATTCGCAAGCGTGTCTACCGCTTCCCCGACATGGGACAAAAGGCACGGTTTGTCGCCGTGCCGACCTCCTCGGGCACAGGCTCGGAGGTCACGCCGTTTGCCGTGATCACCGATGAGGAAAGCGGTATAAAATACCCGCTGGCGGACTATGCGCTGATGCCGCATATGGCGATCATCGACATCGATCTGATGATGAATCAGCCGCCTTCCCTCACCGCCGCCTCGGGCATTGATGCGCTGACTCACGCCATCGAAGCATACGGCTCGATGATGAGCACCGATTTCACCGACGCGCTGGCTCTCGGGGCGATCGAACGCATTATCACCTATCTTCCGCGCTGTTATCACGACGGTCCAAACGATCCGCAGGCGCGCGAAAAGCTCGCGAACGCCTCCACGATGGCAGGGATGGCGTTTGCCAACGCGTTCCTCGGCGTATGCCATTCGATGGCGCACAAGCTCGGCGCGTATCACCACCTGCCCCACGGTGTGGCAAACGCCCTGCTGATCGAAGAGGTCATGCGCTTCAACGCCTCCTCGGCACCGACGCGGATGGGCACCTTCCCGCAGTATGAATGTCCGCATACCCTCGCCCGCTACGGACAGATCGCCAAAGCGATCGGCCTGCACGGCGACAGCGACGAGGAGCGGCTCGAGCGGCTGATCGAGGTGATCGGCAAGCTCAAGCACAAGGTCGGTATCAAGCCCTCGCTGAAAGCCTACGGCATCACAGAGGAGGCGTTCGAATCCTCCCTTGACGAGATGGCGCGGGAGGCCTTTGACGACCAGTGTACGGGTGCCAACCCGCGCTACCCGCTGATCGACGAGATCAAGGCAATGTACCGCCGTATGTATGACCGACAGGAGGCGAGCGAATGAAAACCGAGCAGATTTTAGCCGTCCGCAAGCACAAAACCGTCTACCGTGACGGTGACCGCGCCGTTAAGCTGTTCGATACCTGCTATTCCAAGGCGGATATCCTGAGCGAAGCGCTCAACCTGGCACGCATCGAAGAAACGGGGCTTCCCGTACCGCACGTGCACGAGGTGACCAAGCTCGACGGACGTTGGGCGATCATCACGGATTTTATCGAGGGGTACACCCTGCAATCGCTGATGGAGGCACAGCCCGTCCGACGGGACGAATACCTTGCACAGTTTGTGGATATCCAGCTGTCGATGCACCGCAAGACCTGCCCGCTTCTGCAGAAGCTGAAGGATAAAATGAGCCGTAAAATCGACGAAAGCGAGCTGGATGCGACCTGCCGCTATGAGCTGCACGCCCGCTTAAACGCCATGCCGAAGCACAACAAGGTATGCCACGGCGACTTCCACCCCTCCAACGTGATGATCACCCCGCAGGGGCAGGCCTATATTCTCGACTGGTCGCACGCCACACAAGGCAACGCCTCCGCCGATGCCGCCCGCACGTATCTCCGTTTTTGCCTCAGCGGCGAACACGAAACGGCGGACGGTTACCTCAAGCGGTTCTGCCGTCAAAGCAACACCGCCAGACAATACGTCGAGGCGTGGATGCCCATCGTTGCCGCCTCACAGTCCGTCAAGGGGCTCCCCGAGGAACGCGATTTCCTGCTGTCGTGGGCAAATATTGCGGATTATGAATAACGACATCGATAACTGCATACCGTAGTAGCGATCCTAATAAATAAAGGCGGGGTGCTGTTATGTCCTTTTTTCTCAAAACCGTTCATCTCAAACGCCTGCTGCTCTATGTCGGCGGTACACTGCTGGGGGCGGTGCTGTCATCCCTTCTCGCAAACCCCGATTACAGCAACCTGATCAAGCCGCCGCTCACCCCGCCGCCGTGGGTGTTTCCCGTAGTATGGACGATCCTCTATACGCTGATGGGGTATGCGGCGTACCGCATTGCGGGAAGCGGTGAGCACGGCACACGGGAGGCTGTCAAGCTGTATTGGCTGCAGCTCTTTGTCAATCTGCTGTGGCCCATCGCCTTCTTCCGTCTCGAATGGCGGTTGTTTGCGTTCTTCTGGCTGTTGCTTTTGGTAGTGCTGATTACCTGCACGATCCGCCGCTTTCAGCCGATCGACGCCACCGCCTCCCGCCTCTTATACCCTTATCTCGCGTGGTGCGGCTTTGCGACCTACCTCAACCTGGCGTTTTATCTGCTTAACCGCTGACAGTATTTGACAAACGGGTGTCGAAAACGGTATACTGTTGACAAACAACAGACAAAGGAGACACCCCTATGGACGTTTTCAATCAGATCGTGCAGACGCTCACCGCTTGGACAGGTGTGGCGGTGGATGTGCTGTACAGCTATATCCTGATCGTACTGCTGATCGGCGGCGGACTGTATTTCACCGTCCGCACTCGTTTTGCGCAGTTTCGCCACTTCGGCTCCCAGCTCCGTGCCGTCACCGAAAAGCCGAAGGATAAAAAAGCCGTATCCTCGTTCCAGGCGCTCATCGTCTCGACGGCGTCCCGCGTCGGAACGGGCAACATCATCGGTGTGTCGACCGCCATCTGCGTAGGCGGCTTCGGCTCGGTGTTCTGGATGTGGCTGATCGCGATCATCGGCGGTGCCTCCGCCCTCGTTGAAAGCACGTTGGCACAGATCTACAAAAAGCGCGGCCCCGACGGCAAAAGCTACGGCGGCCCCGCTTATTACATCGAGGGCGCCTTGAAAAACCGCCCGCTGGCGATCCTCTTCTCCGTACTGCTGATCGTCACCTACGGCTTCGGCTTCAATATGCTGGCGTCCTTCAATCTGCAATCCTCGTTTGAAACATACGCCTTCTATGACGCGAATACCACACCGTGGATCATCGGTCTGATCGTCGCGGTGCTTGTCGGCTTCTGCCTGTTCGGCGGCGGCAAGCGTCTGATCAAGACCACCTCCGTGCTGGTACCCGTGATGGGCATTGCCTATATTCTGGTGGCGGTCGTCATCGTCCTTATGAATCTGCCTGCATTGCCCGGCATCTTTGAGCGCATCTTCCGCGAAGCGTTTGATTTTCAGGCGATCTTCGGCGGCTTTGCGGGCTCCTGCCTGATGCTCGGTATCAAGCGCGGACTGTTCAGCAACGAAGCGGGTGTCGGCTCGGCACCGAACGCCTCCGCCTCAGCGGAGGTTTCCCATCCGATCAAGCAAGGCCTTGTGCAGGTGCTGTCGGTGTTCATCGACACCATCCTCGTGTGCTCGGCAACCGCCTTTATGTGCATGTGCTCGGGCGTCGAAGCGACCGACGCCGTAAAGGGTGCGCCCTACGTACAGGCGTCATTGCAGGCAACGCTCGGTGACTTCGGTCCCATCTTCATCACGGTTGCGATGGTGCTGTTTGCGTTCACGACCCTGCTCGGCAACCTCTATTACGTGGACCGGTGCATCTTCCACATCTTCCGCCGTAAGCCGGGACGCACCTTCCACACCGTGTATTACATCCTGGCCTCGGCGGTGATCTTTGTAGGCGCGGGACTGAGCGCCGATCTGCTGTGGAACATTGCCGACATCACAATGGGCGCGATGACCATCATCAACATCCCCGTCATCCTGATCCTCAGCAAATACGTTTTCCGCGCCCTGCGCAACTTCGAGGCCCAGCGCAAAGAGGGCCGCGATCCCGTCTTCAAGGCAAAGGATATCGACCTGCCCGACAAGGTGGATTATTGGCAATAACGACAAACAAAAACGGACTGTTCAACGAAACAGTCCGTTTTTATTACCGTTTTGCGCCCTTACAGCGCTTCTACAAGACGGCGGAAGTGCTCGCCGCGCTCCTCGAAGTTTTTATACAAATCAAAGCTCGCCGAAGCGGGAGACATAAAAACGATATCCCCGCTTTGCGACAGACGTGCCGCCGTCTCGACCGCTTCCTCCATCGTCGCGACACGCGCAATGGGCAGCTCGCCGTGTGCGCGGATCGCCGCTTCGATCGCAGGGGCGGTCGCCCCGAGCAGGATCGCCATCTTCACCGTCTCGTGCGCCACAGGGCCGAGCGGATCGTAGGGAATGTGCTTGTCGTAACCGCCCGCGATCAGAATGACCTTACGGTCAAACGCTTTCAGTCCCGCGATGGTGCGCGACGGACTCGTGCCGATGGAATCGTTGTACCAGCGCACGCCGTCACGCTCACGAACCAGCTCACAGCGATGCGCCACACCACCGAATTCCTTCGCGAACGCCGCCATCACCTCGGGCGACACCTCGCCCCACAGCGCCGCGAACGCGGCGAGGAAATTCTCCACGTTGTGGACACCGGGCAGACGGATATCCTTGGCCGCGACCACGGGCGTCGTCTTGCCGTCCTTCGTGACACAGAGCATCCCGTCCTCCGACAGCCACGCGCCCTCCTGCGGCGCACGGCGCGAGAAGTGCAGGCATTCCCCGCGAACGTGGGAAATAAAGCCCGCCGTGATCTCGTTGTCGGCGTTGAGAACGGCGCGGTCCGCCGCCGTCTGGAACGCGACAAGGTTGCGCTTTGCCTCAATATATTCCTGCATATCGGTGTGCCAGTCGAGGTGGTTCGGGGCGACATTCGTCACCACCGCCACGTGCGGGCTTTGCGTCATCCGCGTCAGCTGAAAGCTGCTGATCTCCACCACCGCGACATCGGTCGGACGCACCGTTTCGATATCGGGCAGGAGCGGACGGCCGATGTTGCCGCCGAGATGCACCGTCTTCCCCGCCGCACGCAAAAGTCCCGCAATGATCGACGTGGTGGTCGTCTTACCGTCCGAGCCCGTCACGGCGTAGATCGGCGCGGGACAGAGCGCAAAGAACAGCTCCATCTCCGACGTGACCTCGATCCCGCGCGCACGCGCCTCCTCAAACGGCTTCAGATACGGCTTCATACCGGGAGTGCGCAGGATCATATCCATCGATTCCAGATGATCGAGATACTCCTCCCCGAGGCACAGCGTCGCGCCGAGTGCCTCCAGCGTCTGCGCCTCCTGCTCCCCGAGCTGATCCCGTGTGCGGCGGTCGCACGCCGTCACGATCGCTCCGTATTGTAAAAACTGCTTCACGACGGGGGTGTTGTTGCGCCCGATGCCGCACACCGCCACCCGTTTACCGCGAAGTCCGTTAAAAAATTCCGTTGCCCGACTTATCCTAGCATTCATCCTTTCTCCCGATCATTATACGCACTTTCGCGCCAAAAGGCAATAAAAAACCTCGAAATCGACAGAAAATCGCGCAAAATCGTAAATTTTTTTTAAAACCCGCCCCGAAACGGTTG
>JAFQMR010000227.1 GCA_017396175.1 Clostridia bacterium | reverse complement strand
TCGATACCAATGATTTTTGCCATTTGAGATTCCTCCTATAATGAATCAATTGTTTATACATTTATGATAAAGGGAGCGTTTGCCCGCCTTTATTTCCCGGTGTCAGTTTGCCACCTTAACCATGGCGGGACGGATGACACGGTCGCCGTAGCGATAGCCCTTTTGGAACACTTCCGTGACGGTATCGGGCTCGACGCCGTCGGCGTCCTCGCGCATCACCGCATTGTGGATCTCGGGATCGAACGGTTCCCCTTGGGCGGGGATCTCGGTCAAGCCGAGCTTTTCAAGCTGGGTGTGCAGTTTCTTGACGATCATTTCGACACCTTTGCGGTAGTCGGGACCGTCTGCCGCACCGCTCGCACGTTCCAGATCGTCCAGCGACGGGAGCAGCTTTTCGAGAATGTCCGCACGTGCAAACGTACCGAGGCTTTCCTTTTCCTGTTCCGTGCGGCGTTTATAGTTGGCGTATTCCGCCAGCATACGCGCGTAAATCTCCTTTTGCTCGGCAAGCTCTGCCTCCTTCGCGGCAAGTGCTTCTTCCAGCTCCGTGATCTTCGCATCGGGGGCGGACGCCTTTTTCTTCTTCTTCGGTTTTTCCTCGACCGTCTCTTCCGTTTCGGTCACAGGTGTTGTCTGTTCCTCACACATTATGTAAATCCTCCTTTAAAGGCCTATGCTCGTTTATGAAATAAGTATGCAACGGTTGGCGATGATATAAACGAGAATCACCACAACTCCGCCATCAACTGTTCCACGGTGCGTGCCATATACTCGATCTGCGGGATGGCACTGGCGTAGTCCATGCGTACAGGACCGATCAGACCGATCGTGCCGTATTGCTGACCGTCGGGCGAATAGCGCGTGACGATCACGCTTGAACCCGACAGCTCGGGGCACAGGCTTTCACTGCCCAAAAGCACCTGCAACCCATCGGTGTACGCCGACAGCATCGCGGCGATGCGTTCGGGCTGAGACAGGAAGCCGAGCAACAGCCGCGCGTGGTCAAGCTGGTAATCGGGTTTGCCGAGCAGATTGAGCTGACCTGTCAAGCGAACATCCGCTTCGACACATTCGTTTACAAGGTCGAAAAAGCCGGTGATCAATCCCGCTGTTGCCAGACCGCCGACACCCGGTGTGAACAGCAGTTGCTGTAATTCGGGAAGAGCGATCTCAGCGAGGGGTCTGCCGACAAAGCGGTCGACCAGCAACGTGAAAAGCGCGGCAAGCTGTTCGTCGTCCACCGACGCATCCATGCGGCAAAGACGACTGCGAAGAGTTCCCGAGGATGTCATCACGGCAATCATGACCGTGCGTGCGGACATACGCATATACTCGATACGTCGAAGCGTTTCCGCCGATTCCGACGGCGGCGTCGCGAGTGCGGCACAGCCCGTTGTCTCACTGAGAATGTGGGACGCTTCGGACAGCAACCGCTCGGGGTCACCCGCCGCCCGCTCCAAACGGTTGGCAATGATCTGCCGCCGCTCATTTTCCACGAGGCGACGCGGCATCAGCTTGTCGATATACAAGCGAAAAGCGCGTGCCGTCGGGATACGTCCTGCGGATGTGTGCGGCTGTTCCAAATAGCCCATGGCGGAAAGCTCCGCCATTTCGTTGCGGATGGTTGCGGAGGACACCGCGTTTTCCAGTGCC
>JAFQMR010000226.1 GCA_017396175.1 Clostridia bacterium | reverse complement strand
TCGACGATATAGTCGAGTTTTCCGAAATGCGCGAGTTTCTCGATACCCCGATGAAAAACTATTCGTCCGGTATGGTTGCGCGTATCGGGTTTGCCATCGCCACCGTCACAAAACCCGACATTCTCATTGTGGACGAGATCCTGGCCGTCGGTGACTTCCGCTTCCAGCAAAAATGCGAGGAGCGCATCAACAGTATGATCAACGATGACACCACCGTTATCATCGTCTCTCACACCATGGATCAGATCGAACGCCTTTGCAACCGCTGTGCGTGGCTCGAAAAGGGCAAGCTTCGTATGATCGGCCCCTGTCAAGAGGTTTGCGAAGCCTATAAGAATCAATAAGGATGCGACAAAAAGCGGTCGGTACCCGAACGGATACCGACCGCTTTCCTTATCTGTTTATTTCGTTCCCGTCGAGCCGAAGCCGCCCTCGCCGCGAACTGTATCTTCAAGCTCAGCCGCCTCCACAAAATCCGCCGTCAGGTACGGCGTGATCACCATTTGCGCAATCCTCTCGCCGTTTTCGATCGTCTGCGGCTCTTCAGAGTGATTATGAAGGGCCACCATCACCTCTCCGCGATAATCGCTGTCCACCACGCCGACCTTGTTGGCGGGAGCCAGCCCGCGCTTACAGGCAATGCCGCTGCGGGCATAAATCAGCCCTGCAAACCCTTCGGGAATTTCCATAGACAGCCCTGTATGCACGAACACCGTTTCGTGAGGACGGATGGTCAGCGTACCGTCCGTGAGTGCGTGCAGATCGGCTCCTGCCGCGAACGGCGAACCGTAAGAAGGCATCACCGCTCTCTCGTCAAGCTTTTTGATACGTACCGATTGTTTCATCGTTCAAGCCTCCTCAATATTGCCGCTCCCCATCGTACGCTTCCACACGCCTTCAAGCGGCACGAGCGCTCCCGCTTCAAGCGAACGGGGCACGTCGATAATGTTCTGATTGGACGAGCCGCGGAACAGCAACGACAGATCCTTCAGCTCCTCTACGAATTTACCGTCTACCAGCACGTCGAGATGCTCCAGTATGGCATACGCTGTTTGCGCGTTGCCGACGCGACCGTTCAGGATCTCGTCAAACCGAAAGCCGGTATAGCACCACGCCGTCTTATCGGGAAACCGCGCCTTAAAGGCTTTCAGCAGGCCGAGCACCGTTTCCAGATTTTCCGGCTCAAACGGCTCCCCGCCGAGAAGCGACAACCCCGCGATATAGGAGTGATCGATCGCGTCGAGGATCTCCTGTTCGATCATCTCCGTATACGGAGCACCGTATTGAAAATCCCACGCTTCACGGTTAAAGCAATTTTTGCAATGGTGGCGGCATCCACTGACAAACAGCGACACACGCACACCGATGCCGTTGGCAATATCGTTCTTTTTAATAGCGGCGTAATTCATAGAGTCCCGTTCCTTTTGAACAGCGTGACGGGCGCACAGCGAGGTGCGCCCGTGACGAGTTACAGCATCGTTTTACAGGTGAAGCACACGTTCCTTGATTTCCTGGGTGCGCCCCTGGTTCCAGAACTGCGTGCCGATATAACCGCAGGTACGGCGGGCAACATTCAGCTTGCTCTGATCGGTATTGCCGCAGTTCGGGCAACGCCAGACGAGCTTGCCGTCGTCGTCTTGAATCTCGATCTCGCCGTCGTAACCGCATTCCTGGCAGTAATCACTCTTGGTGTTGAGCTCGGCGTACATAATGTTGTCATAGATGAACTGCATCACCGACAGCACCGCATCGAGGTTGTTTTGCATATTGGGCACTTCCACATAGCTGATCGCGCCGCCCGGCGAGAGCGCCTGGAACTTGGATTCGAGCGCCAGCTTCTCAAACGCATCGATATCCTCGGTGACGTGTACGTGGTAGCTGTTCGTAATATAGTTGCGGTCGGTCACGCCCTTGACGATCCCGAAGCGCTTTTGCAGGCACTTGGCAAACTTATAGGTCGTGCTCTCCAGCGGCGTGCCGTACAGCGAGTAATCGATGCACTCCTCCGCCTTCCACTTAGCGGTATACTCGTTGAGCTTTTTCATAATCTCAAGGCCGAGCTCCTCGCCCGCCTTCTCGGTAAGCTTTTTGCCGTTCAGAGCGTAAACGCACTCCCACAGGCCCGCATAGCCGAGCGACAACGTAGAATAGCCGCCGTGGAGATACTTATCGATCGTCTCGCCGCGGTTCAGGCGAAGCAATGCACCGTGTTGCCACAAAATGGGAGCGGCATCGGACAAGGTGCCCGTCAGGCGCTCGTGACGGCACTGGAGAGCACGGTGGCAAAGCTCCATACGCTCGTCAAAGAGCTCCCAGAACCTGTCCATATCCCCCTGGGCCGACAGGCCGATATCCACCAGATTGACGGTGACAACGCCCTGGTTGAAGCGACCGTAATACTTCGGTTTGCCGTTCTCGTCGACATAGGGCGTCAGGAAGCTGCGGCAACCCATACAGGTGTAGCAATGTCCTTCGCCGTTTTTGTCGATTTTGTTTTGCAGCATCACCTTTTCAGAGATGTAATCGGGCACCATACGCTTCGCGGTACACTTGGCGGCGAGCTTGGTCAGATAGAAATACTTGCTGTCCTCGTGGATATTATCCTCTTCAAGCACGTAGATCAGCTTCGGGAACGCCGGGGTAACCCATACGCCCTTCTCATTCTTGACACCGCGATAGCGCTGACGGAGCGTCTCCTCAATAATCAGCGCCAGATCCGCCTTTTCCTGCTCATTCTGCGCTTCGCCGAGATACATAAACACCGTCACAAAGGGGGCCTGTCCGTTCGTGGTCATCAGCGTAACGACCTGATACTGGATCATCTGTACGCCGTTGCGTACTTCTTCGCACAGGCGCTTTTCCGTAATGGAGGCGATTTTCTCCTCGCTCACGTTCTCATCGACCTCACGAAGCTCCTCTTCCACCTGCTTACGGATCTTTTTACGGCTGACATCCACAAACGGTGCCAGATGCGTCAGGCTGATGGACTGACCGCCGTACTGGCAGGAGGCAACTTGTGCAATAATCTGGGTAGCAATGTTGCACGCTGTCGAGAAGCTGTGCGGCTTTTCAATCAGCGTACCGCTGATCACAGTACCGTTTTGGAGCATATCCTCGAGGTTCACCAGATCGCAGTTATGCATATGCTGTGCAAAATAGTCCGCGTCGTGGAAATGGATAATGCCCTGCTCATGCGCCGCCACAATGTCTGCGGGAAGCAAAATGCGCTTGGTGATATCCTTGCTCACCTCACCCGCCATATAGTCGCGCTGAACGCTGTTGACGGTGGGGTTCTTATTGGAGTTTTCCTGCTTGACCTCTTCGTTGTTGCATTCGATAAGGCTGAGGATCTGGTCGTCCGTCGTGTTCGACTTACGCACAAGAGCACGGTTATAGCGATAGGTGATGTAGCGGCGGGCCACGTCAAACGCCCGCTGGTTCATGATCTGGTCCTCGACCATATCCTGAATCTCTTCCACCGTAAGCGAGCGATTCATATTCATCGCCGCCATCTCCACATCCTCCGCAATGCGGCGAATCTGGATCTCCGACATACGGGAGCTGGGAACCACACTTTCATTCGCTTTCGTCACGGCGACGATAATCTTCTTGCCGTCGAACACTTCTTCGACACCGCTGCGCTTGATAATCTTCATATCCGTCGTTCCTTTCTCTGTTGTAGTGTATATATTGCCCGGTTTATTGTTCACTGCCTTGTGGATAACACAGGCGCTGACTACAGTATTTTGTGTGTCCGTGATTTATTATACCCACATTATGTGGTGGTGTCAACACCAAAACCCAAGATATTGATGCCGAACTAATTACAATTTTGATACTCTTTCCACGCCCCGTTTCACCTGAAATGTTCGCAAAACCATTGTAAATAAAGGATTTATATGGTATGATGAAGAAAAAAACGGCGGCAAAAATTTTAAAAAATATTTTTTTGCCGTCGTGACTTTTTCCGAAGCTGATGCGTGTATATCACAGAGAGGAGATACGGCAACGATGCCACACCCCATTGAAGAGGCTTACAAGATGTATGCCGATCTGCTCTACCGCCTGGCCCTGTCGCATCTGGCCCATCCCGAGGACGCAATGGACGCCGTGCAGGACGTATTTGTAAAATACAGTACCTCCTCCCCGGCCTTCCGCGACAAAGAGCACGAGCGTGCATGGCTGATCCGTGTCACGATCAACCGTTGTCACGACCTGCAACGTCGTCGCGCGATCCGTCGCTATGAACCGCTCGAGGACCACGCTGATCTGGCCGACACCACCGAAAATACCCGACCTGCCGTACTCGAAGCGGTGGACACGCTTCCCGAAAGCCAGCGCGATCCCGTTGTACTGCATTATCTGGAAGGCTTTTCGATCGAGGAAACGGCCCGCATTCTGCGGCTGTCGGTATCGGCTGTCAAGATGCGCTTATCCCGTGCACGGGACGCCTTGCGGAACGCATTCGGAAAGGAGGGGCTGTAATCCTCTATGTTTGATCCGTCTCAACTTGAAGACTATCGCGCCGTAAAAGCGCCCGTCGCCTTACAAGCACGCGTAGAGCAGGCCGTGGCACATTCGCGGCGTCCCGTTTTACGGACGGTTATTCCGTGGATCGCCGCCGTTGCGGCGTGTCTGGTGCTGACAGTGGCCTGCTTCGCTTGGTTCGGGCGCTCGCCCGTGACCATCACGGCGTCTCCGAGCTTTGTGCTGGCACGTTCCTCCACACAAGATGTCGTGCCGATCGTCGAGCTGACGATCCGCTCAGAGGGGAGCTTCACCGTGGACGCGATCGGCGAAGGCGTCAGCCTTCCGCGCGACACGGTACCCGTTCTTCCGCTGACTGCCGAGAACAGTCTGACTCTTTGGTGGGAGATCACCTCCCCCCATACCACCGTGACCGTCAACGGTCACACTTACACCCTGCACGCCGATCCCGTCACTTATGACGTCACGGTGTCCTGAACCTTGTGCAAGATTTTATTATTATAAAAGGAGAGAAAACACTATGAAAAAGATTCTTGCGATGATCCTGTCCGTTATGATGCTGATGAGCCTCGCGGCTTGCAGCGGCGAGCCCGCCGTCGATGCGCCGAAGCTTGAAGGCGTGGAAGCTCCCGTGGATATTCTGAACACCGTTTGGGAAGGCTATGACGAGGCCAACAAGTTCTTCGCTATGGGCGGCGACTGGACCACGCCCGTTGACAATGCTCCCGGCGCTGTGGATGTCAGCACCCCCGACTTCCTCACGTCCAACCTGGTTTGCGGCGGTGATGCTACCGCGATGGTCGACGGTGCGGCATCCCTGATCCACGGCATGAACGCCAACACCTTTACGGGTGCGGCTTACCACCTCGTGGCAGGCACCGATAAAGCGGCGTTTGCGGACGCGATGAAAGCGAACCTCAACAGCAACCAGTGGATGTGCGGCTTCCCCGAGAAGATGCTTATCGCATCGCTGACCGACGAATACGCGGTTGTGGCGTTCGGCGCGGCGGATCTCGTCGACACCTTCAAGGCGGAGTTGACCGAAGCGTATGCTGTGACCGAAGTCCTCGTGGACGAGGCTCTTGCGATCTGATCCTTGCACAATCAATACCGATGAGGGGAGTGTTTCACTCCCCTCATCGACTATACCGAGGTGTACGTTATGCTGTTTTCCAGTATTCCGTTTTTATACTACTTCATACCGGCTGTACTGATGCTGTATTTCGTGATGCCGTTGCCGCCCAAAAACACCGTGCTGATGCTCTCCAGCCTGTTTTTCTACGGCTGGGGTGAACCGATTTATCTCATTTTGATGACCGTCTCCATCGCCATCGGCTATATAGGCGGCTTGCTTTTGGAACGCGCTCAAAAGCTGAGCTCACCGACGCATGCCGCTCTTTGGTCAAAAGTCATCCTTTGGGTAACGGTCGCTATTGATCTCGGCTTCCTCGCCTATTTCAAATACGCCGATTTCTTTATCGAAAACTTCAGTGCCGCCACCGGACTCGCCATCCCGCTTCTGCGGCTGGCCCTTCCGATCGGCATCAGCTTCTATACCTTCCAGATCATGAGCTACACGGTAGACGTATATCGCAAGGAGGCCCCCGCACAGCGCAACCCGGTCTATCTTGCGGCGTATGTAACCATGTTCCCTCAGCTGATCGCCGGCCCCATTGTCCGCTACTCCGACATCGCGGCACAGCTGTCTCACCGCCGCCACACCTTCCCGATGATTTCAGACGGCATCCGCCGTTTCGTGATCGGCCTTTCCAAAAAAGTGCTCATCGCCGATACCCTCGGTAAGCTTGTCAGCACCTGCCGTGCCGGAGAAGAGCAGTCGGTGCTGTTCTTCTGGCTCTATGCCGTTGCCTTTGCCCTACAGCTGTATTTTGACTTCTCCGGCTACAGCGATATGGCGATCGGTCTGGGCAGGATCCTCGGCTTTAAATTTCTTGAAAATTTCAACTATCCGTATATCTCCCGCAGTATCACCGAATTCTG
>JAFQMR010000225.1 GCA_017396175.1 Clostridia bacterium | reverse complement strand
GCGTCAAGGTGACATCCTTCCCTTTCGCGAGACTGTTCATCAGTAGTCGTACGTCATTGGTGTCTACGCGATTGTTTTGGTCAAAGTCGCCCTTGCCTCCCGCCGAGGCCGCCATCGGCAGAGCCGACAGAAGCATCGTCAGGGCGAGTGCAAGGATCATCGCGGTTTTCATCGTCTTCATTATGCGCTTCCCCATTCCTTTTACGCCAGGCCCATCGCTTCAAGAAGCGCCGTAGCCATAAATTCGTGCCCGCGGTTAAGCGGATGCACACCGTCGTTCGCGTTGACATACTGCATAACATTGTCGCCCCAGTAGGCTTCCTGGTTGACGTAGATGCCGCCCGTCTCACGCGCAAAGCGCTTGAGCTCCTCGTGGAAGAACGCAAACTTCTCATCGATCGTCGCCTGCGTCGCGGCACCCCACGCCTTGTACTGTGCAAGCGTGTTGTAGTTGCTCCAGAGGTAGTCGTTAACGACCACGTTCGTGCCGTTCTTGTTGCACTCCGCGATCAGGTAATTGATGCGGTCGGAGAACATCTCCTTCGTGTAATTGTAATCGTGGCCCCAGAACGCATCGTTGTATCCGAGGCCGAAGATCAGCGTACCCGCCGAGGCCGCCTGCGACAGCACCTTATCCGACAACGGCGTCAGCATCGCACCGCCGCGGGTGTACTTGTTAAAGGTGATCATATCGCTCGTGATATCGTTGTAGAAGCCGAGGCCCGTCACGGTAACAGGCTGGTTGTCGGCGCTGACGATGTTGATCGAGAAGCCGTTTTGGAAATCATCCACGCGGAAGAAGCCCGTGCGCTTGGTTTCGTTGACGGTGTTCTCGCAGTCGTACACCTTCGGAGCGGAAGCGCCCACCTCGGTCTGATCGTAGCCGAGACCGTCGCGGTTATCCGCCACCACAAACGAGCCGTGCGAAGGGCCTGTTTGATAGTAGATGCACACATACTCAAAATCGTAGCCGCTGCGGAGCTTGTAGGTCAGCGAGGCGTACTGCTTATAGGCCGTCAGGCCGAAATACATCAGGCGGTTGCCGTCATCGGTTTCCGTCCAGCCGCCGTTCGCCAGCGGGCCACCCGTCGCCGAGGGCCAGCCGCACACCTCCTCCGAGCGGGGAGACCAGTTCGTCGTGTAGGCGGGCATAAAGCCGTAGTTCGTCGAGCCGTTCTTTGCGTTGAACGCCTTTTTCAGCATACCTGCATACGCGTAGTCGGCGAGGTTTCCTTCGGCGCCCGCGCCGAAGGAGATGCTGTCGCCGAGAAGCGCGACCGAGCGCTCGCCCCAGCAATCGCGGTTGTCCGTCACCGTATAATCGATGGCTTCGCTCGATACCATCGAGCGGCTGAGCACCTCGCGGGCATCGGAGGTCGACACCGCGCCGTCCTGGTTGTAATCACACCACCAGACCTGGCGCTGCGTGGGCGCCGCCCCGTCCACCACCGCGCGCACCATCTCGCGCACGTCGGAAGTGTTGATACGGCCGTCGTTGTTGTAGTCGCCCTTGCCCGACGCCGAAACGCCGCCAAGCGGCAACACGCCGAACAATACCGTCAGCATGACGGCAGAGAACAGGATCGAAAGGATACGTTTCATAGCAAAGTCCTCCTTTGCCGCCCGAAAGCGGCGTTAATTATCAGATCAGGGACGCCGTCGCAATACGCGTCCAAGTATTACAGAAGGTGTTCGGATCGGCATGCGGATCGTCGGCGCGGTTGTCAAACGACAGGCGCACCTCATCGAATTCCTCCAGCATCGCGACCTTGCCGTCGAGGTAGGCGTTCACACGCTTTTTCGCCGTCGCAATGCGGTTCTGCAAGCCGCCGAGACGCAGGTCCACGGTATCAAAGCCGAAGGGCTTGTTTTCCTTCATCCAGCCGTCGTAGTAGAGGTCGACAAACGCCTGCAGCTTCTCGGACACCACGGGCAACACCTCGTTTGCAAGACGCGCAAGCTCCTCGCGGTCGCCCTTCAGATAGGCCGCACGGAGATCGACGCCGATCGTCGACTTGACGCTCAGCAGGTCGCACAGCGACGCCTCATATTCAAAGAGATACTGATACCGCGGATGGCGCTCGCCCGCCGCCTTCAGCTCGTCGCGGGTAGCGGCATAGAACGCGGGGAAATGCGGCGCAACGTGCGCGTCGAACAAGCCCTGCATCACGTCCTGATACAGCAGGTACTTCGTCGGGTTCAGACCGATGGCGGGCTGATTCTCCGTCGTGCGGTTGGGCTTATCGAGAAGCAGGAAGTCGGCAAGATCCGCTCCCGTGCAATCCGCAAAGCGGGCGCTGAGGAACTCGTCGCTGACGTCGCCGCCGTGATAATCCAGCTCCGCGTACAGTTGCAGCACGGGAAGCACCACGTTCAGCGGGCATTCCGCGCCGTCGTCGCCCCAAGCAGTCGCAAACACGGTGGCAATGCCGTTATTCAGACACTGCGTCAGCGCCGCACGGGACGCCGCCAGGCTGAACTTCAGCTCCGGCAGGAGACCGTTCCATTTCCACGCACAGCCCGCAAACACGATGGGGTTCTTGAACTGCAGGTGCTGTTTGAGAACGGTGTCGTACTTGTTCTTATCGTCGCAATAGTATTCCCAATACACAAGCGACACGCCCTCGGGAACCTTCTCGATGATCGCCTCATCGATCTTTGTAGACGCATCGTTATACGAGCCGCCCGCCAGATGGAAGAACATATCGCTCCACATCATCGGGGTGAAATCGTAGTCCTTGCAAATATCCAGCACACGCGCAATATGCTCGCACATAATATCCACACGCGGACGCACGCCGTGCTTCTTCATATAGTTGCCGAGGCCGATCATATGCGCCTCGTCCATACCGATGTTGATGCGGCGGCTGCGGAAGCAACGGCGCATCTTCGCGATCATCTCGGTGACGAACGCGTAGGTGCTGTCCTCGCCCGCCATCATAATGTCGTTGCAGTCGATCAGATCGGAGAACGCGCTCCAGCGAAGCACGGTCGCGAGGTGCGCCAGCGTCTGGATGCAGGGCACGACCTCAATACCGAGCGCATAGGCCGTGTCGTCCACCGCCTTCAGCTCCTCGTCGGTGTAGCGGCCGCGCATATAGCCGAAGTACGGGCGATCCTCGAGAATGTACATATCCTCGGTGTACAGTTGCATCATATTAAGGCCCATCAGCGCCATACGGGCAAGCGTCTCCTTGACGGTATCAAGCGTCGGGGCGGCGTTGCGCGAGCAGTCGAGCATAAAGCCGTTGCTCTCGAAATGCGCCGTCTCTTCCGCCTCGACCGCCTTGCCGCCGAGCAGGTAGGACACACCACGGAAGAACTCGACGCGGCGGCTGTAGGCGATGCTCGCCGTCTTCACGCCGTCATACGACACCTTCAGGCCCTTGTCACAGGTCGTGACCGTCACCGTCACGTCGGCGGCGGCTTCGTCACATACAACGTCGACGTCGCTCACGGCGGAAAGCAGCTTCAGGCCCTCCTCAAGCTCAGAATCAGCGGGCGTGATAAACAGTTTCATAAACGATCTCCGTCCTTTTCTTATGGAATGTCGGCGGCTCCCCCGAAAAAGGGCAGACTCCGCCACTTTTTACAGTAATACAAAGTTATCATAGCATATTTCTGTGCCTTTTGCAAGACCTACCGTACCGATTTTCAATCGTGCAGAGCGGGAATCCCCTTTCGCCCGCCGATGTCCGCACAAATTGGGGCAGTTCAAAAACGGGTGGTTTTTCTTTTGCGGGCATAGCCCTCTGTTCCGTAGCCTCCGCGTAGAACGCGTAATACGGTCTGCCAGCCGCGTATTTCGTTATTTCTTCCCTCTCCCTCTGGGAGAGGTGGCATGGCGTAGGCCATGACGGAGAGGGCTTGTGATAACCATCAACATATTGAGTGGGGAATTTAAGCAGACCGATCACTTCTACTTTATACGCCGCCACTAAATGAGGCTGTTCTGTATAAGCCCTCTCAGTCAAAACCTACGGTTTTGACAGCTCTCCCAAAGGGAGAGCCATGTTTTTTACTCATCGGCATAGCCTTCACGGAACCACGCGTGTAACGCGTGGTTTTCGGTATGCGAAAAAGCGAGCATCTGCGGATGCTCGCTTTTCTCTGTATTCGGAGAGGGCCCTTATTCCACCGATACCCAGTGTCCGACGTTGCCGTAGGAATTGCCCATCAGCAGGAAGCTGACGGTGAACTGCGTCACGGAATGCGGCGGGAGCTCCACCTCGTAGATCTTCCAGTGGCGCTCGTCGCGTCCCTCCTCCAGCGGCACGATGGTGCATTTGGTTTTGAGCACCTTGCCGTCGCGGTCCGCGACGTAGGTCATCAAGGCACCCTGCGCCGATTTGTTGATCGTCACCGTGCGCGGCTTGTCGCCTTGATTGACAAAGGTCATATTGTCGTGATAATCGATCATCCAGTTGCCGAGGTTCGCGGGCGCATTCGTGCCGTCGGAATGCTCGGTGTCGATGACCACCGTCTCGCCCTTCGTCGTCACGCATTCAAACGAGGACATATCCGTACCGACGGCGTGACCGCTGCCCTGCGGATTGATGTTGGTGTTCCAGCTGTGTCCCTCGTAGACCTCTTCCTCGCTCTTGAACGCGTCGTACGCCTTGCGGGTACGGTAGTGTGCGGCACGGTCCTTTTGGTAGGTAAAGGTCACGGGGAGCGTGCCCGACGTATCATCGTCGATATAGAACACAGGATTGCTTTCGATCAGTCCCTGTACGTAATCGACGCCTTTATACTGCAGGCCGAACTGCGTGCCGTCGCGCTTGACGATGTAGCCCTGCTCCTCGGGCTCTGCCTGCACCTGCTTTTCGTCGGTGTAGCAGTAGAAGGTGCCCGTCACCTCTTCGCCCGTAATGAACATCTTCGCCACCGCGTTGGTGCAATGCCCGGGCGGGACAAAGCGGTTGGCGGTGTCGGCGACGTTGACGCGGTTAAACGCATCCGAAGACGAGCCGCCGAGTACATAAATATACTTGCCCGCAGGGATGCGGTAGGTCACGGGATGGTACACCCGCGGGGTATAATCGATAAAATCCTGTCCGACGTAGCGCTGATTCACCACGCCGTTCGCCGCAAAGTAATCCTCGGGCAGTTCAAACTTCATATTGTAATAGTCCGACCACGATTGCTGGCCGAGCCACTCGCCCTTCGTCTGATAGCCGATGTTCTGCACGGTGACAAAGGCATCCTTGTCGCCGTCGTTTTTCAGCTGATACCCAAGCAGGACAAACTGCCCCGTGAAATTGCTGTGCTCCCACGTCACCTGCACATCGCCCGACAGCCCTTCGTCCCGCAGGATCGCTTGGCCGACGTCCTCGGGCTGCAGCTTTTCGGGATTATTGAGGTAGACATAGGTGCCGCCCTTGCGCTTGTTGTATTCGATCACGGTCGCGTCGGGCATCGGGGTATTGCCCGAGGCATCGAGCGTCGCGGGATCCACGGTAAAGTTTGCCTGATACGGCAGTCGCACCGCATTCTCCTTCGGGGCCACCGTGACGGCTACCTTCTGTCCCGCTTCCGTTCCCGTTGCCGTCAGCGTCACGCGCTCGCCTGCCTTCGCTTCGAAGGTCACCTCGCCGTCCCCCGTCTGCTCGCCTGCATCGGTCTTGACGGTCAGCGTCACGTTGTCGCAGGAGGCGGTGTAGGTATCGTCAAATTCGGCGGTCATGGCATAGGTGCACGTGCCGTTCTCGCCCGTCACGTCCTCAAATCCCGACAGCGGGATGGGGGCGGACAGCGAGGCGTGATTCTGCTCGTCACGGCCGGTTTCGGTGAGCGTCGCACCGTAAGCGCCGCCGTCACCGCCGCAGGATACCGAAGACAACAGCATCGAAAGCGTGACGGCAAGCGCCAGCCACCGTTTTGCGTTTTTCATCACGGTCCACTCTCCTTGTTTGAAATCACAGAAAACGGACGGCACACCGTTTCATGGCGTGCCGTCCGCGGTTACACTGTCTTTACGCCGTTACGCACGGTCAAGGCTGCGTCAGCTCGAGGCCTTCCTTGAAGGCTTGCACGACCTCGGGATCCTTTTCAAGGTTGAGGTCGTTGGTCACGTTACCGCCCTGATCATAGTCGGAGCAGTTGAACCAGATCGCGACCTTCAGCTGCGGATACTTCTCGGGGTTGTTGAGCGTCTCAAACATACCGGTGATCCACTCGGCCTTCGACTGCTCGGGGTTGGTGCTGGTCTCGCAACCGAACTCGGAGATGATCCACGGCCACTCGGAGAAGTTCTTGTTGTAAGCATCGGCGATCTTATCGTACTTCGCCTCGAAGGTCTCCCACGTGCCGGTATCCTCGGGAGTGACGAAGTTGTAGCCGGTCAGACCGAGCATATCGACATACTTCGCATCGGGGAAGTAGCAGAGGTAGTTGCACCAGTTGTACGGCGGGTAGGAATTGTCAAAGCCGTTGAAGATCCACATCGCGTACTTGTTCGCACCGGTCTCGGTGAAGATGTCGTACAGCGTGATCCAGGTCTCGACGAAGATGTCGGGATCGAGCAGGTTCGCCATCGCGCAGTAGCTGGTCCAGTCGGTGTTCATCTCGTTGTTGAGACGGAAGTAGAAGGGAGCGCCGTATTCCGCCGCGCCTTCCGCAAACTGGGTGATGGTCGCGATCGCCTCATCCGTGCCGCGGTAAATGTCGAGCATCGGGTTCTGGAAGGTCATATCCATGTTGTTGTTGACGGTGTACTGATACGTGATCTGCATCATACGACCTTCGTCCTTCATCTTGTTGGCAAATTCCAGCGGGAACTCGCCGACCTTCAGCTTGCTGTTCATGGTCTCCTTCGAGCCGTAGTGAATGTACTCGGAGATGATGGGGAACTTGAAGTCCAGCTTCTTCTCGAGGACGGGAATGGTGACCTTCACGCCGGTGGTCTGGAGCTTGTACGCAAACAGGCCCCAATCCACGTGATCCTGCTCGCACATCGCCTCATAGAACTCCACCGTCTCGGGAGCCCAGTTCTCGTTGTTGCCCTGCGGATAGGTGCGGGTGTCAACAGGAGCGCCCTTGTCGTAGATGCCGTGGAAGGAATCGATGATGTCCTTGAAGTCGCGGTCATCAACGCACTTGAACATAAAGTGGTAGGTCGAGGTCATATTCTTGTTGAAGTAGTCGGCATAGGTGTAGTAGCACTTGGTGCCTTCCTTACAGCCCTCGAGCAGCACACGGTACACCTGCACCGTCCACTCGCCGTCGTCGATCTCATACGCGTCGATGGACTCCAGCTCCTTGATGCCGTTGTTCTTCTGCGAGTCGGGGTTCTTGACAAACAGATACAGCGCCTCCATATACTGCTGAGCACCGCCGTGATAGCGGATGCCGTTGTCCTCACGGCTCGCAATGAGAGTCACGTCGTCGTTCTCGTAGCGAACGCGCAGGGTGCTCATCGAGTAGTCAGGCTTCCAATCCGCGGGGATGTTGAAAATGTAGCCGTCGGCGTAGTTCACAACGCGCTTCATATCGCCCTTGTAGTACATCTTCTTGTTGTCCTTCACCTGCACGTATTCGTCGCTGGTGGTGCGGACACCGTTCTCATAGAACTCCATTTTTTCGATCTCATCGCTCTTGCAGAAGCCCTTGATCTCGGCCTTCTTGATGAGCTCCTCGCGCACGGCGGTCAGCTCTTCTTCCGAACCGACCTCCTGCGGGCCCTGCGAATCGTCTGCAGGCTCAGCGGGTTCGCCGCCGCCGCAGGACGCAAAGCAGCAGAGAACCATGCACAGCGCCGCAAACACGGCGAGCATACGCCACATCGTCTTTTTCATGCTGTTGTTCCTCCGTTTTCTGTTGATGATCAATGTATCACGCCGTCCGATCACTCGGTCGGCAGGAATGTGCCGCCGCGTGCGCACATTTCTCTGCGCACCGCTGCACCGTCCACCTGTTTTGCGGCACAGGAGAGATCCAGTGCCATAGCGGCGGCAATGCCCGCCGCTTCGCCGAGCGCATGACAGACCAGCTGGATGCGGATGGCGGATTGAGCCCAGAAGGAGGACGAAATGCTTCGTCCCGCTACGAGCAGGTTGTCGATCCCCTTCGGCACGAGTGTGCCGTAAGGGATCTCGAAGAATTCACCCGGCGCAAAGCCGCGCGGATGCACCAGCTCCGACTTGCCGTGAACATCGATCGGATAGGCGCTCTGCGCAATGCCGTCGGCAAATTTACTGCGATTATTATAGTGATCCACCGTCAGGTAAAACTCACCGACGATGCGGCGGCTTTCGCGCACGCCCGGCAGCTGTGCAAACCAGGAGATCGTGCTGTTTTCAAAGCCGCGGATATAGGTTTTGAGGAAGGTGTGCAGACGAAGCGCCGCCGCGCGGCAATCCACCACACCCTGCGACACCTCAAAGCTGTCGATCGTGTGACGGCAATGCGGCGCCTCGGGGCAATTGAAGTACATCGTGCTGTCGCCGAATGCCGCCGAGCTGAACGCCTGGAAATACACGCCGTCCGACTCTTCGAGGATGCCCTTTGCGACCGCGTCGCGGAAGAGGCGCGTCAGCGGATTTTCCGCCGCCTTCCATTCCATCGCCATATACACGTGAAGATTGTTCGGATCCTCTACGCCGTCCAGCTCCGCAAGATGGCTGTTTGCTTTCAGCAGATCGATATCGCAGATCGCAAAGCGGAGCGACATATTCTGATTATACTCGTGATCCTCGGGATCGCCCGCCTCAAAGGGACACCCGCTGACAAACGCGACCTGTGCGTCGCCCGTCGCGTCGATCACAAAGCGTGCTTCGATCTCCGTGAGACCTTCCAGCGTCTGCACAAGGATCGAGCGGATGCGGCCGTCTTCACGAACGGTGTTGACAAACGCCGCACCGTACAAAAGCTCCACGCCCGCCGCCGTGCACATCTCTTCCAGAAGCGCCGACATCGTCACGGGCGAGAACAGCGTTTTCGGCTGTCCGTTCCAGGCGGGTGCCGTAAAACCGCGTTCCTCGAGAAACCCTTGCATCCGTGCGGACAAATAGGAGTTGCGTGCATCCCCGATGCGAACGTTCATAAAGGGCGTGACCTGTCCGGCGGTCATCGAACCGCCGAGCGAGTAGCCGCGCTCCGCAATAAGAACATCCTTGCCGCTTTCGGCGGCCGCGATCGCCGCCATCACACCGGCGGTACCGCCGCCCACGACGATCACGTCATAGGAGCGATCGAGAGTGGTGACGGGAAGCGTCACCGTTTTGCTGACTGCCATACTCTTCTCACCTCACTGAAAGGTTGAACGATGTTGTCCGTTGCCGCTAAGGGCGGCCGCACGGTCGGTCAGAGCTTTTTCAAAAAAGCTGTTATTTGGGCCCTCCCGTCCGACAAGGGCGGGTGTAGCCGTATGTAAAAAGACCGTGCCGATAGAACGGACCGACAGCCTCGCATCCACTCCCGCAAGGTGTAAACGCGGGAAATGGGCGCCGCCGCGCAGTGCACAGCGGCGCCCAAGTTCACAGCTTAGCGTCCGAAGACACCCGATTGCTTTTTACGCTCAGGCGTTCTTCTTCTTCATGACGATGACAACGACAGCCGCCACGACCGCCACAGCGACCACGGCGAGAACGATCCACAGCCAGGTCATGTCGCCGCCCTGAGCAGCGTCATCCTTCTTGTTGTCGTCCTTCTTGTCCTCTTCCTTCTCGTCCGCAGGATCATCGTTGGGCTCGTCAACAGGATCGTCAACAGGATCGTCGACGGGCTCGTCAACAGGATCGTCAACAGGCTCGTCAACAGGCTCGTCAACGGGCATATCCTCATAGTACGCATCGCCGAGGCCGGTCAGCAGGCCCATGTCAACCAGACGGCAGTTCGCGCCGGTGGCATCATCGGGAGTGGAGATGAACAGCTCGTTGAGCGTCAGGCTCGCGCCGACAGCGCCAACGCAGAACACGCCGATCTGGGGAACAAAGGTCTTGCCCATGTTCATGATCGCGGTCGCATTCACAGAGGACTCGGTGCCGGATTCCTTCGAGATCTCCTCGAAAGCCGCCTGCAGGTCAACCTTACCCTCGAAGTGGCCCGCCAGGCCGTCCGCGTCGGAGTTCGCAACGGTACCGGTCATGCCGGCCGCGTCGGAGATGGCCTTCGACAGCTTGACGTTGATGCCGTTGACGGAGAGCATCAGGTTCCACTGGGTGCCTTCCGCCACGTCGAAGTTGAAGTACAGGGTGTTCGCAACCGTCAGGTCGAGCTCCGGAGAGGTCTCGAGCGAGATGGTGCGGATGCGGGGCCAGTAGTTGCCGTCCGTCGCATCGTTGCCGTTACGGGTGATGGTGAGCTCACCGTTCGCACCCCAAACGGTATCCAGGAAGTTGGAGTTGCCGGTATCCTCGGCCGTCTCGGTGAAGCGCTGGCACAGGCAGCCGTCCTTCACGCACTCGACTTCCCAAGCGTCGTCATTTTGTCTCTCTGCGGGCACGGGGAACCAGCGAACGCCGTCCACCTTCGTGATCTCTTCCGCGGAAACCGCCATGCCGCTCACGGCAAGCGTCGCGAAGAGCGCCACACAGAGAACCACAGAAAGAACTTTTTTGAACATTTTCATTGTGATTGCCTCCTCTGAATGATGAATGTATTTAGCCGACTATACCGGTACGCTCAATACTCTGAACAAAGTATTTCTGCAGGTACAGGTACAGCAACAGCGGCGGAAGAATGAAGAGCAGGGCGGCGGCGAACACGACAACCGTCTCGCCGAGTCCTGTGGACGAGCCCGCAATGTCACCCGCACTGGCGACGGAGCGGCGCACGACCGAGATCTTGGTCGCAAACATCGTACGACCGGGCATCATCATCTGAGCGAAATAGTAGTCATTCCAGTACCAGACGATGGAGAACAGCGTAACCACGAGGAACGGAGCGCCGGCGTTGGGGATCATAACCTGCACAAAGGTACGTGCTTCCGAGCAGCCGTCCACGCGGGCCGCGTCTTCGAGTTCCTTAGGCATGCTGAGGAAGAAGTTGCGGAACACGAGGATAAACAGACCGGAACGCAGGCCCGAACCGAGGGCCGCCGTTACGTAGTAGCACCATTCGGTGTTGGTCAGTTCTACGGTGAGGCTCTTCAGCTCCGCCCCCGTGATCCACGAGATCACATTACTGATACTTAGGGGTGAGAAGAAGCGCATCTGCGTAAAGAGCGGGATGATATAGGTCTGCATCGGAACCACGATCGTCAGGATCGCAAGGCCCATGCAAAGACCGCCGAACTTCATTTTGTAGCGCGCCAGCGCGTAGCCTGCCATCGAGCAGGACACGAGCGACAGCGCCGTACTGATCAGCACGATACGGCTGGTGGACAGCACCGTCGTCGGGAACTCCACAAGCTTCCACGCCTGCTGTAGGTTCTCGAACGTGATGCCCGTCGGGATCCAGATGATACTCGGGTTATCCATATCCGACGCGGGACGGATCGCACGGGTGAGCATGATCAGAATCGGATACAGCAGAACGTATGCCATACCGATGATGAACGCATAGCGGAAGATCGCATATGCAATGTGCGGAGCGTGTCTCTTCACCTGATAAGAGGCGGATTTGAGACGAGATTCACGTCCGAACTTTTCAGAAGACGCTTTGGTACTCATTCGTTATCCTCCCCTTTCTTAACTGTTGTGGAATACACGCTTGGAGCAGACCGCCGTCACCAGAGCCAGCACCGCGCCGATGATCAGGAAGTACACGATCGCGGCCGCCGAAGCGTAACCGTAGTCGGTATTTTTCGAGAACTCCATGATGCCCGCCATAACGGGGTTGCTCATATCGGTGAAGCTGTCGATGACCGTGTACAGAACGACCAAGAAGATGGTCGGCGACACCACGGGCACCGTAACCTTCCAGAACGCGTCCCAGCCGTTCGCGCCTTCAATGGAGCACACCTCGTAGTAGGAGGCGGGCACGCCTTGCAGGGCGGACAGGAACAGCAGGATCTGTAAGCCCGATTTCCACGACAGGTCGAAGACCTGCGACGTGACGTCGGAGAAGATCCGCACGATGTCGGCGGGTAAGCCGAGCTGAGACAGGAAGGTGTTGATGGAGCCTGTCTGGAAGATCGCCGTCGAGCCGGTGGACATACCGGCGCTGACGAACAGGTCCTCGTTGATGATCTTCAGAACCATCGACGAAGCGACGATGACAGGCAGGAAGAACAGCGCACGGGCGAACAGACGGCCGGGGAACTTCTCCTTCAGGATCAGAGCGACGAAGAAGGAGAAGATCGTGATGATCGGCACATCGATCAGCAGCGAGGTGAAGCTGCCGCCGAGGCTGAGCTTGAAGTTTTCGTCTACGTTGAAGATGTAGTTGTAGTTGTCGAAGCCGATCCAGTTCACCTCAAGGCCCGTTGCACTCAGCTTCAGCTCACTGAAGGAGTAGTAGATCGAGGTGAAGAACGGAATGATGAAGAAGCTGACGACACCGATGATCCACGGAATAAGGAACACATAACCGTAGACGCGGGACTTCTTCTCGAGAGACATACCGTGACGGCGGATCGCCGCCTGCGGATCTTTCGGGGCTTTCGGAGCCTTCGGGGGCTTCGGAGCCTTCTCCTTAGGAGCCGTTTCTGCCTTCGGAGCCTTCGGCGTATTGACCGCCTCGGAAGGGATCTGATTCATTTTGTTATCCATTCATGACTCCCCCTTCCTTAGACGATCGCGAAGCCGAGCGCTTCGACGGTGGTGCCGTCGACCGTGGCCGCTTCGCTGCCGTAGTTGACAATGACCTTGACGCCGTTATCGTAAGTGGTCACCGCGACGTCGCCGTTGCGGGTGTGGGCGCTGATGCCCGCCTGACCGACCTTCTCGCCCAGCTCTTCAAACGCGGCGTAACGCGCCTTGATCTGGTTGGCGTAGGTTTCGATGTTGTCGGATTCCAGCTCCGCCTCGCTCAGGTACTGCGAGCGGTCATAGGTCGCCGAGTAGAGGAAGGTGAGCTTGGTGTTCAGAAGCGCTTCGCTCTCTGCGTTGATGAGCGAGTACTTCATATCCGTGCCGTACTCCAGATGACGGAGGAAGGACGTTTGCGACGCATCGTTGATGTTCATGCTCTCGCCGCCGAAGCTCTTCAGGCCGCGGAGCACCGTCTGCAGGAACGGCACATCGCCGTCAAAGAGGATCTCTTTACTGCTGCACACGGGGATATCGACGATGTAATCGGCATACGCCATCAGGAACGCATTCGGGTTGCTAAGCGTCAGCTCCGCGCCGCTTTCCGCAAGACGCGCGAACTGCTCGGCCTGCGCGCCCGAAGCGCGCTCACTCTGGAAGCCCTCGGGAGCGAGGTCAGAGTAGAGCTGGAGGGCTTCCTCGTCGAAGTAGAGCGACTTGTAACCCTTCGATTCGACCGCATTCAGCAGGGTGTCCACACCCTTGCCGTACTTCTGGGGATCGACCAGATAGTAGGGACGCTGGGAGAGGTCCATCGTATTGCCGTTCAAGGAATACGGGAACACCTCGATGGGCGACACGTTGATCGCGTCCGCCACATCCCAGTAGGTCGAGAAATCGTTGCCGCCGTTCGGGATGGTGACAAAGTCCGCCGCCACCGACACGGGCGTGCCGTTTTCTCCGGCTTCATTGATGAGATCGTTCAGCGCCGACTGGCCGCCGAGCGAGCCCGAGGCCGCAAGCTTGATCTCGATCTTACCGTCGAAGTAATCGTCGGAGAAGTTCTGATAGAGCGCCGTGACATTCTTCACACCGCCGTCCTTCAGGTCGGCGAGGATCGCCTTCGCTTCCTCGAAGGAGGTCAGCGTCTCACGCGCGGTGTAGATGATGCCCGCGAAGGACTTCGTCTTGTTGACCGCACCGTAGAACTCGGTGTAGAGTCGGTCGGTGACCTCGTCATCGGTCAGCCAGCCGCGATCCAGCAGGATCGCACGGTAGTCGTTCGCGATGGAGATGTAGTCCGCACCCTTCTCTTCGTCGAAGTGGTACTGCACCGTGTAGCTGTCCAGCGAGGTGACATCCTCCGCGTTGTACATAACGTTGGAGGTTTCCGACGCCACCTGGCTCATCAGCGGCACGTTGTAATTGATGCGATACGCGGTCGCCGTGTAGGCGATATTATAGTCGCCGACAAGGTTGTTGCCCGCGGTCGCCGCACAAAGCGACGCGGTTTCCGCACCGCCCGTAACCTCCGCCAGCATGCCGTAGCCGTTTTTCACCATACCGAACATCGGCAGGGTGATTTTTTCCTCGCGGGAGGTGTACTGATGCGTCTCGGTGATCTGGGACATATCCTGTCCGTAGAACTCCTTGTCGTACACCATCTCGTTGACGTTCTTCGCGTTGTTGAACTTCACGATGGCGCCCGCGCCGTCGGGGATCACAAGATAGCCTTCGTCCTTGCTGCCCGCGGCACCGAAGTACTTCATGAACTCGATCTTATTGATCGTGTTCGTGCCGTATTCGTATCCGTTTTCACGGATCTCCTTGTACGGGATCTCTGCCTTCAGACCGTCCTCGGTCAGCGTGTACTGCACGGGGATCTTGATCTTGGCTTCGGTGAAATCGTACAGGATGTGGACGCCGCCGTCGATCATCTTGACCTCATAGGCGTCCTTATTCACACTGCCGACGGCGTTGTTCGTGACCTTGACCTGCTTTTCCTGGTTCGTATAGGTCAGGCCGACCACCGAACGCATATCCGTGATGGCAATGCCCGCCGCGTAAGGATCGGAACCGTTCGCCACGGGAGGGTTGGAATACCATTTCTGGCCGGTGGTCTTATCGATCACGCAGATGAAGGTGGATTCCTCATCCATCGTCAGCGTCATACGATCGTTTTCGGCGATCTTTTTGAAATCGTAGACCACGGGATCGTCATCCTCTTGCGGGATGGTGATCTGGAAGCTGTCCGCCGCAGGGGCCGCCTCATCCGCGGTTTCGACCGCGAACGCGACCGTTGCCGAGGTGAGGATCAGGAGGACAGACATCATCAGAGCAAACAAGCGTTTTTTCATTGTGTCATACCTCCTTAATTAAAATCCGACCGCCATGCGGTAGAGAATTTCTGTATAGATGCTTTCCACGAAGGAGAAGAACTGCACGAACAGGTTGAACATCAGGAACACGATGAAGATCACGACCAGCATACCGAGGATCGTGACGAGGATCGAGACGACGTTGCGCTTGAAGGAGTACATATGCAGTCCCTGCAGCGCGAAGAACACCATGACCAGTGCCCAGCCCATACCGATGATCATCAGATAATCGAGGAACGTGGACTCCTCCGCCGTGAGGAAGTTCGAGAGCAGTGTGTACAGGAAGCAGGTCACCGAGTACGGGATCGTCGCGTAACCGAGGTAGATCCAGACTTCCTTGAACTTACCTTTACCTTCGAAGAACGTGGACATCAGCCAGTTGACGAGCACGAACAGCGTGAAGCCGCCGAGCACACCGACGATCGTGAAGATCATGTTGTAGGTGTCGGCCGTCGTGCCGTTGAAGATGAAGCCGCTGTACAGCGACATGATCACCGAGCTGAAGAAGAAGAAGAAGATCGCAATGTTCGCAAGCGTCAGCGAATACTTCTTGTTGTAGCGCATTTCCTGATAACCGTCGATGGGATGCATGATGGTGTACAGGAGGTAACGGCCCTTGCCGCCTTCGTCAAGCGGCACCTTTTCGGCCTTGATGATGCCCTTGCGCTTGAGGACCTCGCGCACGATAAGGAGCAGCACCAGCACGGCCAGCACGATGATCACCGGCACGATCGCCTCACTGATCATGGTGCCGCGATGCATCTTATAGGCCATCGAATAATCTTCCTGGTTGTGCGCCAGGTAGAAGTAGTGCATCGCGTCCTCATACTCGCCCTGCATGTACTTCGCCTTGCCGATACCCGAGTAGCCGAACTCATAGTTCATGCACTCGGCGATAACCGCCTCGAACGGAGCAAGGGAGGCCTCGTAGTTGCCCTGCGAGTAGAAGTTTTCGCCCATACGGATGTTCGCACCGAACGCCGAGGGCTTCATAACACTGATGGTTGCGTAGACCTCGTCAAGAACGAGGACCTGATCGCCCCACGCCTCGATGTCCGCACCGTCGGTGAAGGTGCCTTCCTGGCTGCCCTTACCGCCGAACACGTACATCAGGTTTCCTTCGGGCGTGTACTGGAACAGACGCTGCTTCGTCGCGTCAAATACGGTGATGAAGCCGAGATCGTCAACCGTGATCGCGTTGAAGTTGGTGTTCTGCGCCTGACCGCCGATGCGCGTCAGACCGATATCGCCGAAGGTGGCCTTGTTATCAAGAACGTTTTTGCTCTTGCAGTTGATCTTACGGATGAGCTCGGTCATATCCGCCGTCGTGCCGCGCACGCCGTAGATGAAGGAGCCGGCATCGTCGATACAGAAGTTGCTGTACTCCATCGGGAGCGATTGCACACCGCGATCGAGCTGCTCTTCGGTCAGGATCCACGCGAACATCTGGCGCATAATGACTTCCGCCGTACGGGTAACCTCGTTGGCACCGAAGTAGCCGAGGAAGGTACCGTCCTGCTCCATCATCATAAAGCCGCGATAGTCGTTTTCAACGCGGACATAGACGTAGCCGAGGTGATCGGTCAGAACCGCCGTCGGCAGGTACTCCTGATCCGCGTCGATCATCGGAGAATTGGGCTTGCCGAGGCTGTTGAAGATCACGCCGTTTTCGTCGAACATATACAGCATATGCGCACTGCGGTCGGTCACGTAGATCGTGCCCTGCTCATCGATCCAGAGGCCGCGGGGCTCCTGGAACTTGAACGGCGTCTCGTTGCGGTTGTAGAAGAAGATCTCCTTCTCCAGCTCATACTTGTTGTTGAGCACCAGGAGACGCGTGCTGTGCTCACCGTCCTCGTGACCGGTATCCAGAATGAACAGCTTGTCATTGCGGATGACCATATCCACGGGGGTGACCATGCCGAGGTCATAGCCGATCGTGCGATCCACATAGTACGGATCGGGGATCTCCTGCGCCACACCGTTGTGGTTGTAGACGTAGGATTTGCCGGTGCCGTGAGCGGAAGCCGGCAGGGAGAACAACGAGCAAACCAAGAGGGCCACCATCAGGATGGCACTGAATTTCTTCATAACGTTCTCCCCCCTTAGTCTTTAATACCGGAGTGCGCCATCGTTTCCATGACGTTACTCTGGGAGATGATGAAGACGGCAATCGGCGGGATCATAAGGATGATCGCGGCCGCCGAACCGACGCCTGCACGGGCGATACCCGCCGTAGCAACCTGGCTCATCGCCGCGGGAAGCGTTTTCCACGCTTCGTTGTAGATGATGCCGGCGCCGTTGGTGTTCCAAACCGCCTGGAACTGGAAGATCATCATCGTGAACAGCACAGGCTTGATGTTCGGAACGACGATGCTGCGCCAGATGCGGAACTCACCCGCACCGTCCATACGGCCGGATTCCAGCACGGCGTTCGGAAGGATCTCCATGTACTGCACGCACAGGAAGACGCCCATCGTGCTCGCCAGCGTCGGGAGCAACACGCCGAGAGGGTTGTTGACGAGTCCTAAGTACGCCAGGATGATATACTGCGGGATCGCGGTGATTGCCGGGGTAAACATCAGGGCGAGGGTGATCATTTCGTTCATGCCGTTCTTGCCGGGGAACGTGTGCTTGGCAAGCGGATACGCCGCCAGCGTCGCGATCACGAGGTAAAGCAGCGTCGACGACACGGAAATGAGCAAGCTGTTGAACAGATAGCGCTCGAAGGAGATCCACATATTGGAGATAACCATACCGAGCTGTGTGAAGTTCTCACCCGTCGGGTTGTTCGGGAAAATCGGGGGCGGGAACAGGAAGAATTCCTCAGGCGGCTTAAAGGCCGAGGAGATCGCGTACACGAGCGGGAACGCCATAAACGTACCCATCAGAATCAGCAGCAACGCCAGCATAATGGTACCGCCGATCGAACGCTGTTGCTTTTTCGGGGAAGCAAACACAGGTTGCTTCTTGCGTTTCAATGCCATAGCTTAATCTCCTCCTTCCTTTACCATTTCAAGAGCTTAAAGATCAGTTTCTTCGACAGAACGATCAACGCGAACAGCACGACACCGATGCAGCAGGCATAGCCCATTTCGTAACGGACCGAGCCGTAGTCGGTGATGTAGTTCAGGATGGTCATCGTCGAATAGTTGACCGATTGATAACCGCCCGTCAGATCCTGCGAAACAGCGCCGCAGGAGAAGGAGTTTGCGATCTGCATAACCGCACCGAACAGCATCATGCTCTTCATGTTCGGGATGGTGATGTACCACAGCTCCTGGAAGCGGTTCTTGATACCGTCGATCGCACCCGCCTCGTACTGCGATGCGTCAACGCCCTGGAAGCCGGCGATGAACGACAGGAAGGAGACACCCAGCGACAGCCACAACTGCACGACGATAACGATCGTCAGGTTGAAGCTCGGATCGGTCAGCCACAGCACAGGCTCGCGGATGATGCCGAGCTGCAACAGTGTGGAGTTGACGATACCGTAGGAGTCACCCGAGAACAGGTACGTCCAGATAAAGTACACGTTGGCGGAAACGGACGGCGCGTAGAAGACGATGGTCATAAACACGCGCAGGCCTTTGGGCATCTCGTTGATAACCCACGCCATAAAGAAGGAGAATAAGTAGCTGAGCGGTCCGCAGAGGAACGCCAGAATCATGGTGTTTTTGAAGCCGATCAGGAAGATGTCGTCCTGAAACAGCCGCACAAAGTTGTCGATTCCGATAAAGCTCGGTGTTTCCAACATATTGAAGTCGGTGAAGCTGAGCCCGATCGCAGCGAGAACCGGCAACACGGTAAAGATAATGAAGCAAATCATAAACGGCGCAAGCATCGCATAGGAGACGCCGTTCTTCGCGATCCGCCGCACAAGCGAATGCTCATTTTTGATCTTCATATCCGTGACCTCCCTTTCTCTCAATTATTTTCAGTCCGCAAATTCCTCGATCTTTCTGGTCAATTCTTTGTCGATCTGTTCGCTCCAGTAGACGAGCTGCTCAGAAGGATTCTCGGAATTCAGAACAGAGGTCATAAACGCGCTGTTGATCGCTCTGGAAGTGAAGTAGCTGCCGGGGAGCTGCTCGACGAACACCAGATTCTCCATCTGGTCGGTCAGAGCATCCAGCTGCTTATCGTCCCAAGGCAGTTCGACCATCGCCGCTTCGTTCGCGGTGGCGTAGCGGCCGCCCGAACCGAGGATCGCCTCAATACGGGTACCGAACTCCGCCTGGGTTTCCTTGCTGGTCCACCATTTCAGGAATTCCCAGCAAGCCTTCTGCTTCGCGGTGGGAGCCTCGTCATCCGCCGTATGCTCGGTGTTGAACATCACGGACGCGGTCGAGGTCGCCGCCTGCACATTGTTGATGGTGCCGTCCTCTTGCAGAACGCCGGGGATCGGATACATCTCCCACAAGCCGTCGAGCTCGGGGATGGACAGGGCGAATACGTTATACATGGTGTAGTCTGCCAGCAGGATGGGCATCTCACCGGTACGGAAACGGCTCATCGCATCGTATTCCTGCGGGAAGAGGTAGTCCGCATACAGCTCAACGGAGGTCTTGAACGCGTTGTGCGCCACCTGCGTACGCAGGGCCGTTGCCGTGCCTTCATCGTTGTAGATCTGGCCGCCCATCTGATAGAGCAGATTCGTGAAGATGTTGGACGCGTTCATCGCGGAGATCTGGTTCATGTTACCGATACCGATCTCCATGTTGTTACGGCTGACAATGGGATAGAATTCGGTGAGGAGCTGATCCCACGAGGTGGGAACGATCACGCTGCCTGCATCGTCTACAAAGCCGAGCTCTTCGAGAATATCCTGACGGACAAACATCATCTGATAGGTTTGCGTCTCGGGAAGCGCATAGACGCCGTCTTTGTACTCAAAGGGGATCATCGCGATGGGATTGCCCTCGTCATCGCAGGTGAAGCTTTTGACCACTTCGTCGTAATCGTCAAACTTCGACAGGTCATACAGCGCACCGCGCATCGCGAAGTTGACGGGATCGGTGACGGGGCGGCTGAGCGCCACGTCGGGGCCGCGGCCCGCGAGGGTGGCTTCAATGATGGCGCCGGTAACCAGCTCAAGGTTGACGCCGATGCCCGTCTGCTTTGTGAAGCTCGAGGTGATGAGCTGCTTCAAGACGTTCGCCTGGTCACGGCCGGACTGGATCCACACCGTGATGGTCTCGGAGGTTTCGCCGCTGTCGCCGATGGTGGCAACCGACGAATAGTCCTGCGTGAAGGACGCCACAAAGCGGTTGTATGTATGGCCGAAGCCCTCAAAGAAGTCCGCCTGCGCCTTACGCGGGGTGCTGTTCTCGCCGTAGAAATCGATGACGTCGATTTCAAGCGGCTGCTCGGTGAACATCGAGATCCACGAGCCGATCGTACTGATGTTGGATTTGAAGGCACCGAGACGGTCGCTCTTGGCGATCTGCTTCGGCTTCTCGATCAACTGATCCATCTGACGGATGATGTTGTCGATCTTGGCGATCAGCGAGGTGCCGTCGCCGTACTGCGCCGCGACCTCGTCCTTCAGAGCGCGGAGCTTCTTGGTCACCTTTTCGAGATCGCCGACAAGGTTCGGGATCTGCTCGGTGATGTTGTAATCGCGGAAATCGTCAGGCGAGCTGCCCGTGATCATAATGATCTGACGATAAATGTTGTTCATCTCAAGAACGGTCTCCTGCAGCTCCTCGGCGATCTTAGCCGACGAACCGAGCATCACTTCAAGACCGATCGTGTTGACGCCTTTATTAAGGTAGATGTAAAGGTCTTCGCCTTCGGCATCCTTCATTGTGAAGGTCTCCCAGTTGGTGCTGTAGGGGAATTGCAGGGCGTTCGCTTCGGCAAACGGTACCTCGCCGTTGACGTAAAGGCGACGGTGAGAGCTGACACCGTCATAGAAATTCTGACGATAGCGGATCGCAAGCTTGTAAAGGCCGGCCTCTTCCGCTTCCACTTCCCAGTACGCCGTTTCGCCTGTCAGCTTCCAGTTCGCACCGCCGAAGGTATTCAGCTTAATGAACGCGGGGCTGTAGGGCTGCGTTACGGGGTTGGTGATATCGTTCTGAGCGATCAGATACATCTCCGATTTGTAGAGCGCCTTCTCACCCTCGATCGCGAGAGATTCGGAGCCGCTGTATTTCGTCGCCGAAGACTGCGCCTTCAGGTACTCACTGTAGGTGGGGAGCTCCGCCGCACGGTTGAACGTGACGTTCTTGACCTGTACGTGATCGGTGCTCATCGCAAAGGTCAGGGTGTGTGCACCCTTCTCCAGGTAGAACTCCATGGGGGTGTGGTAGTAGCCCTCTTTATCATATAAGGTGTAGGAGCGCCAGTAACCCTCCGCCTCGATCTGCTTCGGATTGATATCGTCGGCCTCTCCTGCATCAACAACTTCAAATTCATTGGTCCAGATGCGCGCGAACTTGCGGCTCGCCGCCTCCTGGAAGGGAAGCTTGCCGTCGATCTTGAGATCGTACGACGTATTCTTGTTGCCCGCGACCGCATAGGCGTAATCGAAGGACAACGTGTAATAGCCCGCCGTCTCAGCAGTAAACGGCAGGTTGATTTCGTTATTGGTATCGGCGGATGCCGCGTCATCGCCGCGCACCGCCACAGGGCCGCCCTCGGCGCCCTCATCGGTATACGTCACGAGATAGCTCGCGTAAGTCGGAGCCTTCTCCTTGCCCTTCTTCTCAGGCTCTGTCGCGGTTGCATCGCTGTCAGCATCGGCAGTGTCCGCCTCGGCCGCCGCAGTATCCGCGAGCGTAGTGACGTTCTCGTCAGATACCGTCTGATCACCTTCCGTCGCTGCGACAGACAACGCCGGAACAGCAGTCATCAATACGAGGACTGCCATGATGCACGATAAAAGGCGAATTCGTTTCATGAATCCTGTCACCCTTTCTGATTCACCGCCAACACACAGGAGCAGAAAATCTGCCCCTGTGTGTCGCGGTAAAAGTATTGCTTAGAACAATGTAGGCGGACCTATTACTCTTCAGCCGCAGCCTCTTCTTCTTCAGCTTCTTCTTCTTCAGCAGCGATCTCTTCTGCCAGCTCTTCGACCGTCTGGTTGAACTCGTCGAATTCCGCCTGCAGCGCCGTCTTGTTGGCGTCGAAGATGGACTGGACGGAGTTCTGGTTCTCTTCGTAGTACATCGGAGGCACGATCGACGCGTCAACAATGCCGAGGTAGCAGTCGCCGATACCGCGGATCATTTCCATCGCGATGGGATCGTCCTTGGTCTCTTCGAGCATAGCCTTCTCGTCCTCGGTGAGGTTCAGGTCGTACCAGTTCTTGCCTTCGAGAGCCGCTTCCACGTTACGGGCAACGAGCGTCTCGAGACGGATATAGGTCGCAGCACCGATGGGGTTCTCAGCCGCCGCAGCGATCGAGTAAGCCCACAGGGTAGCGGTCGCGATGCTCTCGGTTTCGCCGTTGGGATCGAACACCGGGACAGGAGCGATACCGAAGGTGTCGCCGTCAACGCGCTTCGCCGCTTCCACAACTCTCTTATAACCATCCTTCGTGCACTGCACCATCGCGTCGGTGCCCATCGGGAACAGGGTGCCCCACGACTGCAGAGCGATGTCGCGGCGAGCCGCATTCTCGGTCTGATAGAGGTTGTAAACTTCGGTCATGTAACGGACGTACTTCGGATCGTCGATGTTCAGCTCAACCGTGCCGGTCTCTTCGTCCAGAGTCGCCATCGTGTAGGGAGCAAAGTACGGGAACAGGCCCCAACCGGTGAAGCCGTAGTCGTCGCCCGTGGTCATAGCCTTCGCGGTCTTGACGAACTGCGTCCAGTTCCAGTTGCCCGCCTGCCAGTGCTCGAGAGGAGTCTTCTGGCCCGCAAGCTCAAACTTCGTCTTGTTGTAGACGATGTAGTTTCTGTTCACATCGGACAGCGTGATCGCGCCGTGCGACTTGCCGCCCCACTGGAAGTAGGTGTCCATCAGCTGATGGTTGTAGAGATCCTCTTCCTCGTTGTTGGGGTTCTTCTCGTCCAGGCCGAGGTACTTCGCATACTGCTCCACGTCCGCGGTCAGACCGGCCGCATTCCAGCGGGGATAGGTCAGATCGTAGTTGGCGGGGATGATGTCAGGTGCGGTACCCGACGCGGTCTGGGTCGCAACGAAGTCGGTCTGCTGCTCGTCGGTGATCGTGATGATCTCGACGTCGCCGTCCTGGCCCGCGTACGCGTCACGCCACATCAGGGTCGCGTGATACTGCGCATAGGGCTCGTCTTCGTTGTTGCCCGCCTGCAGCGCCGTCCAGTCAATCGACATCATGACGGTAACGTGCGCGTCGTCAAGCTCGGGCAGCATGATGCCTTCGCTGTAGTCAGCAAGGGTGGTGCCTTGCTCTGCCATCTCAGCTTCCGCATAGGTCTCGTTCACGTCGATGACATACGCAAGCGGATCCTTCGTGGGGCCGCCGCTACCGCCGCAAGCGGTGAACGCGAGAACCATAGCAAGAGCGAGAACAGCACACAGTACTCTTTTCAAGGTGGTCACTCTCCTTTTTGTATTTACATTCAAAGGCTCATGCCTTAAAAATGTCGGTTGTATTGCTCCGCTTCCTGCGGAGACAGAGCTTGATAGTCCGCGGGCGACAGCCCGACGGTCTTTTTGAAGCTGTTGGAAAACGATTGCACCGATTGATAATTGAAGCGCACCGCGATCTGGGAGACGTTCATCCGTCCCGAACGGAGCAGCCATTTCGCTTCTTCCATTTTTTTCATTATTATATAGGAGCCGATCGTCACACCGATCTTTTCCTTAAAGATATGGGCAAGGTAGGTGTAGCTGTAGCCGAGCTCCGCCGCCAGTGCGCGGATGTCCTCGATATCGCGGTAGTGGCGGTCAATGTAGCGCGCCACCGCGTGAGCGGGACTGCCGCCGCGGCCGTCCGTCGCCGTCGCAAACAGGCGTTCGCCGCGTTCGCTCAAGGCCTGCAGCGTCCGCAGAATGATCTGCTCGACATACGCGCCGACCATCGGAAGATAAAAATCGTTTTTTACGTGCAGCTCATCGGAGACCTTGCAGAACAGCATCAGAAGCTCCTTGCACCGCACCTTTTCTTCCGAGAGAAGGGAGCGGTACTGCCGCTCGCATTCCGCACCGTGCCGCCCCGTAAACATAAATCCGAGGTAGCAAAACCGAAGCGGTGTGCCGCGGTCGGCACGGATCGTGTGCGTCTGGCCGGGGGCGCAGACGATCACGTCGTCCTCCGCCGCCGCGATCGGGCGGTCATCCACCCAGACGGTGCCCCGCCCCGTGACGATATAGGTGATCTCCCATACGGTCTGCGTATGCTTCCCGATCTCAAATCCCGCCTCACAGCACAGCTCACCGACCTGGTAAAGCTCCGCCATACGAAACGGCACGGGATTTTGAAAATAGCGATTGTCATCCTCGTATCGCTTGCCGAAGTTCAGACAATTTGCCATAATTTTTCTGCCTTTCTCGCGCAAAAACAGGCAGAATCCGACACCTTACCCGCAAAAGGGGGCAATTTGACAAGCTACCATAAGCATATGATATACGGATTTGCCATTTTGTACAATATGTAAAATTGTTTATTCTGTTAATCTAAAATGTTTTTACTTGGGAAATTTGTTCACATTTCGCACGCTTCTATTGGTTATTGCTATATTTTTACGGCAACGTTTGGAAATTATGACGAATATTTATCGGTTACAGCTTCGTCATAATACCGAGAGTGCCGAAATCCGCCGTTCGGAATTAGGCGTTTTTACCAGGTTTTTTCAGCACGACCGCCGCAACGACCACCGCCGCCAGTGCCACCGCCACCAGGCCGAGCGCGATCCACATCATCACGCCGTCCGCGCCGCCGACACCCGCCGTCTCTTCCGGCGGCTTCTTCGTCAGCAGCACCGCGTTGCCGACCGCGCGTTCCGCGCCGTCCGACGGGACATTGATCACCTCGTGGACGCCGTCCTCCGTTTTCACGCTGATCGCCGTCGAGCCGCCGCCGTCCAGCAGGATCGCATAGGCACACCCGAGATCCTCCGCCATATACGCCGCCATTTCGTTGGCGGTCAGGCCGCGGCTCTTTTCGGAGCGGCCGTCCACCGCCGCCATCACCAGCGTGCCGTCCTCGCGTACGCCGATCGCCGAACGAGGGCCCGTCGAGCGGAAGCCGCCCGGCGCATACTCGAAGGGAAGCGGTTCACCGTCTTCGACGATCGCACGGTTGCCGCCCACCGCGAAC
Organism: Clostridia bacterium; assembly: GCA_017396175.1. GTDB lineage: Bacteria > Bacillota > Clostridia > Oscillospirales > Acutalibacteraceae > RGIG1959. The sequence goes on along the minus strand of JAFQMR010000225.1, from coordinate 6,793 downwards.
ACGACATCGTTCCAATCCTCATCCTCAAAGGAGACGGTCAGCTCAAACTCGTCTCCCTCCTCGATATCCTTGATCTGCTCAAAGCACAGCAGGCTGGCCGAGAGCACCATCGTACCGTCCTCGATCGCCGCATCGTTGTCGCGGTTGACCTCCTTGACAACGCCCGTGATCGTTTCGCCGGGATCCAGCACCGCTTCACCCGTGTCGAGCACGTATTCGATGCCCGCCGCGTTGGTATCGGTCGAGGCACCGTAATCGGTCGTGAAGAGGCAGACCTGACCGCCCACCCACGTTTCGCGGGTGCGGTTGATGCGATCCACCGTCAGCGTGGTATCCGCCGTGCGGAAGGTCATCGTCAGCATGGGGTTTTCCCCGACCGCGACCGAGCCGTCCTCCATAATGCCGAGCGTATGGAAGAAATAGCCGTCCGCATCGTACGGCTCGACGGGACTCGTCAGCAGACGGCCGTCCGTCACGGCAAGCCCCATCGCGATCCCCGTCTGGAAGGAGAAATGGTCACCGTTGATCGCCGCGACCGTATCCGCTCCTGCGCCTTTTTGTTTTACAAGCTCCGAGAGCGTCGCATTCTTATGTCCGAGAGACGCGATTTCAAACGTATAGGCATCGCCGTCCGCCAGAACGGTGTAAAAATCCGCCGCCTCGCCGTCCACGGTCGCCGTGGAGGTTTCCAACGTGACGCCGTTATCGATACCGCTCGACAGCACCGGATCGCCGCCGTCAAGCGGCGACGCCGCCACCGCCGTCGCCGTCAGCATCAGAGCCGCGACCGCACCGACCGCCGCCCGCATCCATCGTTTCATACGCTCTCTCCTTTTTGCTGTAGTTATTGCTTTTGTTTATCTATTATATCATTTTATCGCAAAAAATACAAGTCTTCCCCCAAATTTATTTCCAAAATATGTGCATTGTGCTGTGTAACCTCCCTCTCCACAACATATAGTGCGTATATGCAAAAACGGACTTCCGATTTCTCGGAAATCCGTCGCTTTGCCGCCGATCGCTTGTCTTACGGTGTTTCCAGCAGGATACGGCGAATACTCTCAAGCTCCGCCTCCGTCACGCCGATATCGGTCGTCAGAAACACCTCAATCTTTTCGTTGATGGTTGTACCGGGATACGCCTGCAAGCCGTCGTACAACCCTTCGATCAGCGTATTATCCTCATAGCCCTCCGAAAAAAAGGCGGACAGGCGATATTCCTGCATCATCTGCTCCTCCGAAGCGCCGAGAACACCCATCAGCAAATACACAAGCGTGCCCGTACGGTCAACCCCGTGGGTGCAATGCATATACATCGGATAATGCGTTTCGTCCGCCAGATCCGCAAACATGGCGCGAACCGACTCCCTGAATGCATCGTTGAACACATTGCCGTACATCGGCGCACTGTAAAAGCGATGCGGCACGCCGAGACGCGAGCGGAAAGCGCTCCCCCCGACATTCGGCTCGCGCAGATCAAAATCAAATACCAGTCCGAACTGCTCCGTCATCGAGGCAACCGCCTTTTGAGAAGGACAGTAGTCGGTACGCACCAGCCCGTCTATTTCGGTACCGCGCAGGATCATCCCCTGACGGATACGCCGTCCGTCCGATACCGTATAACCGCCGATATCCCGCATGTTATAGGCGCCGGGAACCGACAGGAACCGATGCCCCTCCTCCGTTGTGAACGAGCCGTCGTACGTCTCGCCGTTCACGGCGACACGGTAATAATACGCGGTACCGGTTTTCAGATTATCCACCGTCACCGTCCCGGCGTTTGCAGGAATCGCCCATACGGCGGCATCGGACAAATCCTCGCGTTCGCCGATAAACAGCTCCCCGCTTTGTCCGCGCAGGTCAAACTCAAACGTCATCGCGCGGTACGGATCGCCGCTCGCCGTCGCTGCACCGAGAGACAGCTCGCCGTTGAAATACGCATATGCCTCGTCCGCGCAGAGGCGCACCTCCTCATCAAACACAGGAAGGATCACGGCAACCTCCGACGGCTCCTCGTCGACCGTCGGCGCCGACCGTTGATCCCAAAGCGCCGCCGCCGTCACCGCCGCGATCAGCACCGCCGCCGCCGCGAGCACACCGATAAGCCGACGACGGTTCTTTTTAGACAGCTTTTTGCGGGAACGGCTCTTCGACGAACGCTTGCGCTTCCTTTTACGCGAGGATTTCTGAGGCGCACGAAACGATCCTTCAATCAGCACGCCGTCCTCCCCGAAGGTATACGTGCCGCGTTCCAAGATCCCGTTTCCCATCTCACGATGTACGATATGCTCCCCCGTGACCGCTTTACCGCCCTTGCCGATGTAATAGATCCGTCCGTCCCATTTGACGACACCCGCATGGTACGGCTGCCCGTCTTTATAAAATATCCGTTTTCCGTCTTCCTCGAGCAATCCGTTCTTCGGTTCCATACCGCACCTCCTCCCGCTTTTTTACCGCATTTTTCACCAGTATACCACACTGCTCGCACTTCGTCAAATCGCCTGTTTTTTTGCGCGCCCGCGCGAATTTTTTGCTAATTCGGGAAAATTTGTTAAAAAAATCACAAAACCGTTGAAAAACGGGATGTTTTGTGCTACAGTTATAATTGGTAATTATGCGATTTATTATTAATCGCCGCCGCGACGGAACCCCCGTTCCGCGCATTACACGCCGTAAGGAGGCGCAACCTATGAACAAGATCACCATCATCGGCGCGGGCAGTGTCGGCTCCACCCTCGCCTACACCCTCACCACCGCCGGTATCGCTTCGGAGATCGTCATGATCGACATCGACGGCGAAAAGGCTCTCGGCGAAGCGCTCGACATCCGTCAGGGCACGCCGTTTGCCAACCCCTGCAACATCTATGCGGGTACCTATTCCGATGCGGCCGATTCCAACATCGTGATCATCACCTCGGGTATTGCGCGTCAGGCGGGACAGTCGCGCCTTGATCTTGCGCAGACCAACGTCAATATGCTCAAAGCCGTGACGAAGGAGATCGTGCGTCACGCGCCGAATGCCATCTATATCATCGTCAGCAATCCCGTCGATGTGCTGACCTACGCTTTCTGCAAATTTTCCGGTCTTCCCGAGTCGCAGATCATCGGCTCGGGCACCATCCTCGACACCGCGCGTCTGCGCTCGCGCCTGTCGGAATACTACGGCATCAACCAGCAGAACGTCCACGCCTACGTGCTCGGCGAGCACGGCGACAGCTCGTTCGTTCCGTGGTCGCTCGCCAACATCTCGAACGTGCCCGTCGAGTGCTTCCGCGAGTCGATCCAGAGTGATATCGATTACCCCGACTTCAACAAGCAGGAGGTCGAGGACTATGTCCGCAAATCGGGTGCGGCCGTCATCCAACGCAAGGGCGCGACCTTCTACGCCGTCTCCATGTCGGTAGCGCACATCTGTAAGCGCGTGCTCAGCGGCATCGACACCACGATGACCGTCTCGACGATGCTTCACGGCGAATACGCCATCAACGACGTGTGCCTGAGCCTGCTCAATGTCGTGGGGCAGAAGGGCGCACATACGAAGATCCTGCTTCCGATGACCACCGACGAAATCGCCGCGCTCCACCGCAGTGCGCAAAGCCTGCAGGATGTCATCCGCAGTCTGGATCTGTAACACCGCAACGCTTGAAAGGATGGGATTATCAATGGAATACCGTATTGAACACGATTCGATGGGCGAGATGAAGGTGCCCGCCGACCGCCTGTGGGCGGCACAGACGCAGCGTAGCTGCGAAAACTTCCGTATCGGTGTCGGCATCGAAACGATGCCCGCCGAGATCATTCACGCCTTCGGCATTCTGAAAAAGGCGGCGGCGATCGCGAACCATCAGCTTCGCCCCGAGAAGATGACCGCGGAAAAGTGCGACGCGATCAAAGCGGCGTGTGACGAGGTCACCGACGGCACCCTGCTCGGTCACTTCCCGCTTGTCGTATGGCAGACAGGCTCGGGCACCCAGTCCAATATGAACACCAACGAGGTCATTGCCAACCGCGGCAATCAGCTTCTCGGCAAAACGCTTCTGCACCCGAACGACGACGTCAATATGAGCCAATCCTCAAACGACACCTACCCCACCGCCATACACATTGCGGCGGTGCTCGGTCTCGAAGACAAGCTCCTTCCCGCCGTCGAGCTGCTCATTGCGACACTTCGCCGCCTGGAAGAGGAAAACGAGGGCATCGTCAAGAGCGGCCGCACCCATCTGCAGGACGCCACCCCCATCACCTTCAGTCAGGAGATCAGCGGCTGGCGCTCGAGCCTCGAGAAGGATGTCGAGCTGATCCGCCTGGCCGTCCGCCCGCTGTGCGAGCTGGCGCTCGGAGGCACGGCGGTCGGCACGGGACTGAACGCCCCCGCCGGCTTTGCGGAGACGGTCGCCGCCGAGGTGGCGACGCTGACGGGCAAGCCGTTCGTCACCGCTCAAAACAAATTCCACGCCCTCACCTCGAAGGATGAGATGGTGTTCGCGCACGGGGCCGTCAAGGCGCTCGCCTGCGATATGATGAAGATCGCCAACGACGTGCGCTGGCTCGCCTCGGGCCCGCGTGACGGCCTCGGCGAGATCTTTATTCCCGAAAATGAGCCAGGCTCGTCCATCATGCCCGGCAAGGTCAACCCCACCCAGTGCGAAGCGGTCACGATGGTCGCGGCACAGGTGATGGGCAACGACGTGACGGTGGGCGTTGCCGCGTCACAGGGCAACTTCGAGCTGAACGTGTTTATGCCCGTATGCGCCTACAACTTCCTGCAGTCCGTGCGTCTGCTCGCCGAAGCGATCGTGTCGTTCAACAACAACTGCGCCGTCGGCATCAAGGCAAACCGCGAGAAGATGCACCATAATCTGCACAACTCGCTGATGCTCGTCACCGCGCTCAACCCCTACATCGGCTACGAGAATGCCGCCAAAACGGCGAAAAAAGCCTATAAGGACAACATCTCGCTGAAGGAAGCCTGCGTCGAGCTCGGCTTTTTGACCGCCGAGCGCTTTGACGAGGTGTTCCATCCCGAAGAGATGGTCTGATCGGAGGTTTCACACACGTATGAAGGTAACGTATTTCCCCGGTTGCACCTTGAAAACCAAAGCAACGGAGCTTGATCTTTACGCCCGCCGCTGTGCCGAAGCACTCGGCGTCACGCTGGAGGAGGCGGAGGACTGGCAGTGTTGCGGCGGTGTGTTTACCGCCTCACGTGACGAGATCGCGACAAAGCTGTCCTCGGTGCGCGTTCTGCAGACGGCCTTTGAGAAGGATCAGCCGCTCGTCACCGTGTGCTCGGCGTGCCACAACGTCGTCAAGCAGACAAACCACGCCCTGCAGACCGACAGCGCCTTTGCGGAGGCGGTCAACCGCTATATGCAAAACCCCGTCCCTTACGTCGGGCAGACACGCGTGTTGCATTACCTGGAGCTTCTGCGCGACGAGATCGGCTTTGACGCGATCCGTGACAAGGTCACCGACGCACTCAAGGGACGCCGCATTGCCGCTTACTACGGCTGTCTGTTGCTCCGCCCGAGCGGTGTGATGCGGATGGACGATCCCGAAAACCCGCGCATTATGGAGGATCTGCTGACGGCGATGGGCGCCACGCCCGTGCTGTGGGCACAGCGCAACGAATGCTGCGGCGGCTACATAGCGATGGAGGATCGCGCTTTGGCACTCTCCGAATCGGAGGCGATCCTGAAAAACGCTGCAGCGGCGGGCGCGGACACCGTGGTTACCGCCTGCCCGCTCTGCCGCTATAACCTGCAGAAGGTCGCAGGCAACGTGAAGGTCGTCTACCTCACCGAGCTGCTCGCCGAAGCGCTCGGTATAAAGGAGGAGCCGCAATGAATACCACCGATCTGAAACAGGAGATCCTGCGCCGAAGCGGCGGGGATCCCCGCCGCGGTATGGCGTGCGGCAAATGCTCCGCCGCCTGCCCGTCCTACGACGCCATGGAATTCCATCCGCATCAATTCGTACGGATGGTGAATGACGGAAACCTTCTGCCTCTCCTGCAGTCCGACTCGCTTTATAAATGCCTGTCCTGTATGGCGTGCGCCGAGCGGTGCCCCCGCGGTGTCGAGCCGTTCCGTCTCATCGAGGCGGTGCGCCTGTGCGCGGTGCGCGAGCAGGGACAGAACCACCTCACCCCGAACGATATTCCCGCTCTGCTCGATCCCGACCTGCCTCAGCAGGCGATCGTCAGCGCCTTTCGCAAATTCACGAAGTAAGGAGGAGACGACTCTATGCAACGGATCGGTGTCTTTGTATGCTGGTGCGGCAGTAATATTGCCGCCACCGTCGACGTACAGGCGGTCGCCGACGCGCTCCGCAAGGAGCCGGGCGTCGTGTTCTCCGCCGACTACCAATATATGTGTTCCCAGGCGGGACAGGATATGATCAAGGAGGCGGTCAAGGAGCATCAGCTCACGGGCCTCGTCATCTGCTCCTGTTCTCCGCGTATGCACGAGGCGACCTTCCGCAAGACCGCCCGTGCGGCCGGTCTCAACCCCTATATGGTCGAGATCGCCAACATCCGCGAGCAGTGCTCGTGGGTGCATAAGGAGATGCCCGTCGGCACCGAAAAGGCGATCGCTCTCGGAAAAGCGGCGATCGCGAAGGTGCATCTCAACACCCCGCTCACCCCGGGACAAACCCCCGTCACCAAGCGCGCCCTCGTCATCGGCGGCGGTATCGCGGGCATCCAGACCGCCCTCGACATTGCCGATGCGGGCTTCCCCGTCGATATCGTCGAGAAGGAACCCACCATCGGCGGCAAGATGACCCAGATCGAT
>JAFQMR010000224.1 GCA_017396175.1 Clostridia bacterium | reverse complement strand
TTATGGCCCACTCTGTAGCGGAATATTTTGCGCGTCCGTCGTCAAGACGGCTCGTGGAACAGCTTGTTGCCTGCGGTGTGAATATGACGGACGCACCATCGGTGCAGGATCACCGCTTTGCGGGAATGACCTTTGTTCTTACGGGAACGCTTCCGACGATGACGCGGAACGAAGCTTCGGAGTTGATTGAACGGTTCGGGGGCAAGACGGCGGGGAGTGTGTCGAAGAAAACCTCCGTTGTCCTAGCCGGTGAGGACGCGGGAAGTAAGCTTGTGAAAGCACAGCAGCTCGGCGTGCGCATTATTGATGAAAACACATTTATGACGATGATAAACAGTGAGGAGGATATCGGATGACAACGGAGCGTCTGGCGAAAATACTCGGGATTCCCGAGTGGCCGATGGATTATAACGCGGAGTTTGAACATTTTAAGAAGGAGTGGGAGACGGTACGCCTTCTTCCCGTTCTTGAAGAAAATGCTTTGCAACAGCTTGTGGAGGACGGCTTTGTGGATGAGGCGTCTGCGGCGGAGGCGATGCGCTGTGCACGTAAGATCGAAGGCGATGAAGATCTCCTTTTTGCTCTTCAATGCGTATATTACGCGCTTTGCGAGTATCGAGGACCGCATCAGAACGAGTTGTATATAGAGCCGGTACCGCCGTCTCTGGGCGATTATCGGTACACCTTTTCGATGATCGTTCTGATCAAATGTATGATTACGGGGGTTCGCCGTGCAAGAGAGCGCGGGATCCCCGAAGAGCTTTTAGCCGAGCACAAAGGAGCGGCGAACGGCGGCGTGTGCGAGGGCGGACATATCGGTACGCCCGGTATGTTCCATTGGCGTTGCGTGTGTGCCTTTTGTACGATGTATTCCTTAGGGATCCTGCGCTTTGAGCCGGAGCGTGTCCCGCCCGGATACCGTATGCTCCGCCGTAAAGCCGACGGGAAATTGCTGATGCTGTACACAGCGGCTCGTTCGTTTGATGAATACGGACAGTTTGTGTGGGAAGAGTCGCAGACGGTTTTTACCTCCAAAGAGGCAACAGGGCGCACGGACGGCTATGTGATCACTCCCGATGGCCGTGTGACCAATCGTTATCTGTCGCTTCCCGAGGAGGAATGGGAGACGGCGTTTGACGGCGGAGATGCCGCGCTGAGCTTTCATATTCCGCCGAAGGTGGCGTATAACGCCGAAACCATCGGTGACAGCTTCCGTAAGGCTGTGGAGTTTTTCGGTACCTATTATCCCGAGCTTGGCGTACGCTCGATCCAAAGCTATTCGTGGCTGTACAGTCCCCAGCTTTCGCGGATGCTGCCTGAAACAAGCGGTATTAACCGCCTGAACCGCGAATTGTACCTGGCGCCTGTTCCGTCAGGACCTGACGGGTTTTATTCGTTTGTTTTCCAAACCGACGGCGCTTCGTTTGATTTGGAGACCGCGCCGACGGATACAAGTCTTCGCCGTGCATTTGTGGAGTTTGTCAAGGCGGGAGGACGTGTTCATAACGGATTTATGTATCTCCCTGCAGCAGATGCTCAACGGTTCAACGAAGATGCTCATACGCTGTATGCATGGGATTTGATAAAGGAGTGACCGAACAATGCCGCTGTTAAGCGCTCATCATATCAGTAAATATTTCGGCGAGCGCGCGTTATTTACCGACGTCAGCTTCGATGTGGAGGATAACAGCCGTATCGGTTTTGTCGGAGCCAACGGTTGCGGGAAGACGACACTGTTTCATATCCTGACAGGAGAACTGACGGCAGACGACGGACAGGTTGTCCGCCCGAAGCTGTGTCGTATCGGATATATGCAGCAGCATATGAGCGGGGACGCGAATACCACGTTGTTTGAGGATGTACTGCAGGTGTTTTCGCCGTTGCTCGCACTGGAACAGGAGCTTGAAAACGTAAATGCGGCGTTGAACGCGCCCGATTACATCGGGGATTTGTCGCTGATCGAACGGCAAAGCCGTTTGCAGGAACGATTTGAAGCGGAGGGCGGTCTCTTTTTTCGCTCGCGTGTCCGCTCGGCGCTTTTGGGGCTCGGGTTTCGCGAAGACGATCTGTACCGCACGATGGATACCTTCAGCGGCGGTCAACGCTCGAAAGCGGCGATGGCACGCCTCTTGCTTTCCGACAGTAACCTTCTGCTTTTGGACGAGCCGACCAATCATCTCGATATAGCGGCGGTGGAATGGCTTGAAAGCTTTCTCGATGAGTATCGCGGTGCTATGATCGTGATTTCTCATGACCGTTATTTTCTGGATCGCGTAACAAATCGTACTATGGAGCTTGCAAACGGTCGTTTGTATATGACGAACGGCAACTACTCCGTTCACCGCGAAAAGCGCGAACAGGACAAGGAGATCGAACGCAAGCACTATATTCATGCAAAGCGGGAGATCGACCGCATTGAGGATAACATCGCTTTATTGAAGCAATGGAACCGCGAAAAAAGCATACGTGCGGCGGAGAGTCGTGAAAAGCGTGTGGAACGGCTGAAAGCCGAATTGGTGATCCCGGAATCGGAGCTTGCTTCCATTCGCTTTAAGTTTGAATCCAAAGCGGTCAGCGGCAACGAGGTGATCGAAGCGGGCGAGCTGTCAAAATCGTTTTCCGAGGTGCCTCTGTTCCGAAACGTGGATTTGCATCTTCGACGCGGAGAACGCGTGTTTCTTTACGGCCCGAACGGATGCGGCAAGACCACCTTGCTGAAGATCATTCACGGCTTGCTCTCGGCTGATCGCGGCTTTGTAAGACTCGGTGCGAATGTTTCGGTCGGGTATTACGATCAGACACAAAGCGGTCTTTCGAATGATAAAATGGCGATCGACGAAGTATGGGACAGCTTCCCGCAGATGACGCAAACGCAGGTGCGCAGTGCGATGGCGGCATTTCTTTTCCGCTCGGACGATGTGTTTAAAACAGTCGGGCTTCTGAGTGGCGGAGAACGTGCGCGGCTGTTGCTGTTAAAGCTGATGCTCGGCGGTGACAACCTGCTTCTTCTGGATGAGCCGACGAATCATCTGGATATCGCGTCACGTGAGGCATTGGAAGAGGCGCTTTCGGATTATGAGGGCACGATGCTGATCGTGTCTCATGACCGCTATTTTATCAACCGTATGGCAGAGCGTATGATTTACTTAAAGCCTGAAGGAACGATTACGGTTGAGGGTGGTTATGACGCGCTGTGTGAACGTCTGAAGCGCGATGAAGCACGCACGGAATCGGAGCGAAAGCAAGACATCGCAAGCGGGGGTGAAGCGACTCCCGCAAAGCGGGTGGATGCCGGGAAACGCCGCAAGCTCGGCGCTCAGCTTCGAGCGATCGAGCAACAGATCGCTACACTGGAAGCGCAGCACGCCGCAACGGAGGAAGCTCTCGGTGATCCTGCAAATGCCGCCGATTATGAACGTGTGATGGAGCTTTCGGAGGCTTCGCGTCAAGAAGACGAGGCGATGCTTCTCTTGATGGAGGAATGGGAATCGCTTCAGCAAGAGCTGGAATCACTCTGACGGATACTAAAAAATACCGCCCCGATCCACATTGGATCGGGGCGGTTGTTTGTTATAACGAATGATCAAACAAGAACGGAGAAAAGCATATCGCGCACGTCGCTTGTGTCGATGATGCCGTTTCCGTTGAAATCGGCCGATGCGGGGAGCGGGGTGCCGTCGAGGATGGACGTGATGATGATGCGCGCATCCACCGTGGTAGCCTGGCCGTCACCGTTCACGTCGCCGGGGACGGCGTCGGTGTTCTCGGCCTCATACGAGCCGCTGCTGTATTCGGTGTCGGTGACGTAGGTGGCGTCGGTAGACCACGAAGACTGCAAAGCGCAAAGTGTCAGGTTACCCTTACCGCAAAGCTCGATCGTCACATTCTTAACGGTAACTTCGTTAACAAGACCGCCGTTCCAGTAGAAATAACCGTTGAAGTTAAGCTGAGGCTGCCAGGTGCCGGCAGGGAGCGCTTCGGGAGCTTCGGTGAGGTTGAACACATCAAAGAACTCCTTGCGGAACTCAATGGTGTTATCGCCGTTGGCGCTCGTGACATCCATCGTGACGTTGAACGGTACCTCCGATTGGATATCCATCAGCATATAAATCATTTCGGTGGGATTGATGATCTTGTTCGGGCTGAAGGTGACGCTGTAGCCTTTGTCGCTCGTCGAAGTGGCAACAAACGTGCCGCCGTCATAGACATAGCTGCCTGCCTGGCCGCCCTGAGCGGAAACGTCCTTATTAAACAGCGATTGATAGTAGGGGGCCGTTTCAAAAAGCGGTGTCAGCTTCATATCGTACAGCTTGACATAGCTGTCGAGCGGACCGATGACAAAATAGGTGAGCTTTGTGAACTTGGCGTTGCCGCTGAACGGCGTACCGTCGCTGGTCGTCAGGTGGCCCTGAGCTGCCAGATAATTGCCGAAGTTGACGAAGTACTCATGGAAGCCGGCGGGGAAGTCCTCGTCGCCGCGTCCCGCGATTTCGGAGAGACGGACGCGGTGGGGATTGCCGTCGGCATCCAGATAATCGATTAGAGCGTTGAATTTTGCCGTGCCGTCGTATTTTACATAGATATAGGCGTCGGTGGCGGTATCAAAGCTGTTGGCGTAGCTCATATACGCACTCGGCCACGCCCAGTCGCTGTTGACACCGCTGTACATCGTGACGGAGCCGTACGCGTCGTTGTTGAAGTACGGCCAGATGCGTTCACCCGCATCGTTATAAGCGGGGCATTGGAGCTGGCCTTCGTTGGGCATCAGGTTGTTGTTGGGGCCCCAGTACGCTTCGCTCCATTTCGCATACAGCGTAAAGCCGTAGGAAACGGGGGTGTAGAAGTTGTAGGGGTCGGTCAGCTCGGGGTTGCAGTACCAGCCCTCAAAGTTGAAGCCGTAGCGCGAGGGATGGCCGGGCTCTGCCAGCGTCGCACCGTCCTTGACATTGACAGGAGCGACATAGGAGCCGCCGTTCGACTCAAAGGTGATCTTGTGACCGCTGTTGTCCTGATAGGCGGGAATACCGTAACCGAGGAGACGGCTGTAGGACAGCGCGTAGCTCTTCAGGAACACGCCGCCGCCTTCGTT